>JABMQB010000125.1 GCA_013203525.1 Mariniphaga sp. | reverse complement strand
TAAGTACTTTAACATTCAAGCCGCACAACAGGCTATTTATTATAAATCCCAACGGTTAATGTGCGACATTACGAACATACAATATAAACTTAAGTTTGAATAAAAAAACAAAGTAACCCTATGACCAAAAAAGTATTTATTTCCTCAACATGCGTTGATTTAAAGGATTACCGGCAAACGGCTATAGAAGTGGTAAATCGTTATAAATACACTCCTCTAGTAATGGAATTTTTTTTAAGCCAGCCTGATGAACCGGAAGTTGTATGTGAAAAAGAAATTAAAGAGTGCGATATTTTTGTCGGGATTTATGCCCATCGTTTTGGGTATACTCCAAAGCAGAGTAAAAAGTCAATTACTCAACTTGAATATGAATTGGCAACAAACGAGAAAAAAGATTGCCTCTGTTTTTTAATTGATGATAAAGCAAATTGGCCATTTAATTTAAACTGATAAACTTGAGCGACTTAAAAACTTTAAATCAATCATAACGGAAACATCATCCTTTTTCAAAACAAAATCTGACTTTGAAACTAAGCTTTCTACATCGCTTGGAAAATATTTAATTAAACTTTACATTCAAGGGGAGGAACAACAACAGATTAGCGCCAGAGTTGACAAACTAATCCCCATCGCCCCAACACCCTACATTGCCCATCCTTATCCCTTGTCTCAGAATTTTACCGGCAGGGAAGCTGAAAAAGCCATGCTCGACAACTGGTTCCATAACCAAAAAGAACCGGTGTTTGTATTAGAGGCCATTGGCGGAATGGGAAAAAGTGCACTCTGTCATGTATGGTTACATGAGAATATCCTTGAAAGGAATACAAACATTGACGGCATTATCTGGTGGTCGTTTTATGATTCCCCTTTTGAAACATTTCTACCTGAACTTTGTCATTATCTAACGTCTAAAGAAGTTACAATAGATGTTTTTGCACAATTTGGTGGAGATTTTGGGATATTGAATTCAATTTTGCATAATAATAATTTTCTCCTTATTCTGGATGGATTTGAACGGGCTTTGCGTGGTTATACCGGCATGAATGCAATGTATATCCAGGAAAAGGGATTAACGAAAAAAGATGAAGCAGAATGGGATATCAGGCAGCGGGAACCAGTAAATCCTCATGCCGCCAAACTGCTAAAAGCGCTAACTTCGGAACACACCAAAACATTGATAACCACACGGCTTTTCCCAGCGCCGTTGGAGGAACTTGATGGGGTATATCATAAAAAATTAACAGGCCTTTCACCCAAAGATGCGGTTGATTTTTTAAGAGTAGAGGGAATTAACGGAATCCGCGCTGAAATGGAAAATGCCGCTGCTATTTATAACAACCACCCCTTAATGCTGAAACACCTGAGTACAGCCATAAAAAGTACACGTGAAAAAGATATCCAGTCTGCTTACAAGTTCAATATCATTAATAAAAAAGAGCCACAAAAAATTTTACAAACCAGTTATGAGCTGTTAACTGACAATGAAAAACAGGTTGCCACAACAGTAGCTGTACTGCGAAGTGCGTTTACCTTTGAAGCTGCAAGTGCACTGTTTACAGAACTTAATGAAGACAAGCTCTGGAGATACCTTTGCCATCTGCAGAATTTAGGTTTTATTTTTTATGATGAAAATAACTGCATATTTGATTTTCATCCTATAATGCGGTCATTTTTGTATGATAATTTAACAGCCGGAGAAACGGTGCATGAACGGGCTGTTGAATATTTTAAAGCAATACCAGAACCTGAAAAAATTATTAAACTGGATGATTTAGCTCCTGTAATTGAACTGTACCACCATCTGGTAAGGGCTGGTAAATATGATGAAGCCAGAGAATTATTCACAGATAGAATTAGTGAAGCTTCTTATTATCAACTATCAGCATATAATTTACGAATTGAGCTATTAAAAGAACTATTCCCTGATGGAGAAGATAAACTTCCCCGATTGAAAAACAGAGGCGCTCAAGCCTGGTTATTAAACGCATTAGCCAATTCGTATGCTCTTTCCGGTCAGCCGATAAAAGCTATTCCATTGTATTTATTACATAATAAGCTTCAGGAAGAAGATGATAATTTAAATAATCTTGCAATTGGCCTGGGAAATGTGGCACATATGGCACAAATTAATATTGACCAACTTTCAGCAGCAGCAATTCATTTGAATAAAAGAGTTTTAATTTGTAGAGAAAATAAAGAAGAATACAGAGTATCAATTGGACATCGGGAACTGGGTAGATTGTCGATTTATCAGGGTAAAACTGAATATATCCACGAATTAAATTTACGAACTATTGACAATAACAATACCGCAGAAAAAGAGTTGGAAAAAGCAACTGCTTACTTTGAGAAAACAAGTAACTACCAGTCATTAAGTATAGTTTTATCATATCGTTCTTTTTCAGCACTGTTAAGTGCAGGATTAATTAATATTTTACCCGGTTCAGAAAACACACACACTAATTCAAACCATAAAGCGCTTGAATATGCGTATCGGGCATTGGAATTTGCAGAAAAAGACGCTTTTACGTCATACCCAATGCCAAGAGATTTTATACGTGCCTACTGGTTGCTTGGAGAAGCACTTATACAATGTTATAAAGATGAATCATTATTTAAAACACTCAACTATTCTATTAATTTTTATGATGTACATTTTCAGCAAATTCAGGAATCTGTTATAGTTAATCCTGAAACTGTTTTAAAAGCTGCAGGCCGTTGTATCACAGAAGCACTTCAACGATGTAGAAAAGTGAATTTGGTTGAATCGGAACCGGATATTTTACTGGCAAATGCCAGGCTGTTATGGGTAAAAAATACAAAAGAGAATAAAATTACTGAATCTTTAGCTCCTATTGAAGAACTCTTGAAAGAAGCACAGGAAATTGCAGAGCGTGCAGGTTACAGATTAAAACTTGCAGGTATTCACTTGTTTTGTGGAGAGGTGCTTTTGGAAACTTCCGGGGAGAAATTATTAAAACTTTCTGCACGGGATCATCTTCAAAAAGCCAAAGAGTATGCAAAAGATGTTTCTACTATTGAAGATTTATTTCAATCCGAGGATCCAAATTTTTATGATGGAATCCCAGAATATGAAATGCTTAAACGTGGCATGACCGAACAGGAAAGAATTGATAACGGATACTGGATTGCCTATAAAATTGCGGAGGAACTGGAGAAGCGCTTGTAAGGGTTGAGAATGTTTATTTTTTATCATTGGAGTCCGGTTAAATTTATTTTTCCTATGGCAGATTCTACTCTACATTGTGTTTCGCTAAGAATCACAGAAGGTACAGAAACGTTGTCTTTTCGAGATTTCACCTAAAATTATTGGGCATAATGAGTAAATGACAAATTGTTCAAAATTGTCATTTCGAATCCCGAGGTACGAGGGTGAGAAATCTGTTCAGGATGGAAGAGATTTCTCCTCCTTAGTCGTCGAAATGACAAAAAATACAAAAACTGTGTTAGCGTGGCGAAGAATCTTTGTAAATTTTACCGGACAACATTGATTTTATATAAACACACTGTCAATATTTTATATTGGCAAAGATTTCTTAAGATTTTACAACATTGATAAAAACTATAACATATCCTGGAAAAACATCGCTTTCAAGGTGGCTCACTGAAATACGATCCAAAATTTTGATAAAATTAAATTGTTTCATAAAACAATAGTTGTATATTGCAACAGTTTTGACACGAAACAAAAATGAACTATACCGATTTTTCAATTATTACACAGCCAAAGATTGATCCTTATTGGACTTTAAAAGATTATTTAGGGACATTAAGAGTTAGATTATCAGTTGGCAGAAACAGATATCAGGTAAATCCTGGTTTGTATAAATTTGGTAATCCCGGAAAGGATTCTGAAGTAATCGTAACATCAAATTACAAGTTAAGTTTTGATATTGTAAGGAAAAACCTGAAAGGAATAAATGCCTGGGTTCTTGTTTTACAAACCTATGGTGTTAATGTGTGGTGTGCCGCCGGAAAGGGAACATTTGGCAC
>JABMQB010000124.1 GCA_013203525.1 Mariniphaga sp. | reverse complement strand
ATTGTTACTAATTGAAAAACTTCAAATGAAAAATATCTTTAGGTTATTTATTATTATAATTTTGACTATATCAGCAGTTTGGGTTAATGCAAAAGAGTTAGATTCCGATTCGAAGGCATATTTATCGTATAATAAAAAAGAAGGTAAACCAAAAGTTTTTGTTGAAGGAATTCGTCTTGACTTTGATTATCTACGCAGGAATATGCAGTTTGTTGATTTTGTTAATGAACCTGCTGTTGCCGACGTTCACATAATTATTACCCAACGTGTTAACGGAGGTGGCGGAATGGTTTATTCAATGATGTATAACAACAGGACTTTTGAGAATTTTAGCAATTATACACTTACCAGCACATCAGCATCAAGCGATACTCAGGACGAAAGGCGTAAGAATATTGCTAATGCTTTAAAAATGGGATTAATGCCCTTTGTAAATGAATCGGAAGTTTATAATAAAATGTCTATTCGTTATACCGGAAGAGAAGGTGTGCCGGTTGCAAATACAGATGATCCATGGAACCACTGGACATTCAGGAGCGATTTTAATGGGAATGTGAATCTCGAAGAAAGCAGGAAAAACTTTAACTACAGGATTAATCTCCGGGCCGATAAAGTTACGGAGGACTGGAAAATTCGAAACAGTGGCAATATGAGTGTCAGAACGGTTAAATATATAAATGAGGATGAAACCTATACTTCGGAAAATATAAGCAATAATATTTTTTCAAGTGTTGTAAACAGCCTTTCTCCCCGTTGGTCAGCCGGGGCTTTTTTAAGTTATTCAAACAGTAATTATACAAACATTGTATATTCAGTATCGTTAAAACCTGCTATTGAATATAATATTTTCCCTTGGGATATTTCAGACCGAAAAGTTTTTACTATTGCATATTATATTGGTCCTGAATGGAAAAAATATTACGAAGAAACTATTTATGATAAATTTCAGGAAAAATTATGGGAACAAACATTAAGGCTTGATCTACAGCTGGTTCAAACCTGGGGCGAAATTGAAGCAGGGTTAAATGCATCTAATTATTTGCATGATTTTAGTAAAAACAGGATTACGTTTGATACCGAATTATCGATCCGGATAATCAGGGGATTTTCAGTTAATTTTGATCTGAGGCTTGAAAATGTCCATGACCAGATTTACCTAGCAAAGGGAGAGCTGTCTCTGGAAGATATCCTACTGAATAAAGTCCAGTTGCCATCAACTTTTGAAGTGGGCGCCGGAGTGGGAGTTAGGATTCAGTTTGGATCGATTTATAATAACATAGTTAATAACAGATTGTAGGAAAAGTTTTAATTTCCTTCAAGCCACGATTTAAATAATTTAACTTTTTCGCGGGCCACAAGAAAATCGTCTTCATTTGCATTTTTGGCTTTCAATTTTAACCTTGAATTGCTGTAGGCAACTACATCTTTAATGGCGGATAAGGCAATCAGGTATTTTCGGTTTATCCTAAAAAAAAGGACAGGATCAACAATCTCTTCAATAAGTTCAAGGCTCTGGTCAATTAAATAATCTTTTCCATCAGTACATTTTATAAAGGTTCCTTTTTGAAAACTATAAAAATACAGGATGTCTTTTACATCAACAATGCGAAGGTGTGTGCCCACTTTAACCAGGAACCTTTCCTTGTAATTTTTATTTTTAAGCGAAGAAACAATTTCTTCCAGTATTTTAGGTGTAACATTCGAGGTCTTTGGGGTATTTAAATTATCGAATTTAACCAGAGCTTTTTCAAGTTCATCCCGTTCAATAGGTTTCAGTAAATAATCGATACTGTTTACCTTAAAAGCCTGTATTGCATATTGATCGAATGCTGTGATAAAAATAACAGGATTTTTATAATCTATTTGGTTAAAAATTTCGAAGCTAATTCCATCACCCAATTGAATATCAAAAAATGCCAGCTCCGGAACTTCGTTGTTTTTTAGCCAATCGACTGCCGATTTTACCGTATCGCAAACAGCCAATATCTCAGACTGTGGCCTCAATGCCGCCAGGTGCGCTGCTAATTGTGCAGCTGCTATTGGTTCATCTTCAACAATTAAAACTTTCATCTGATTATTAATTCAAAATGATTAATGGAAGATTCACCCTAAAATATTTTGAATTTTGAGTGATCTCTACTTTTTTTCCAGTTAAAAATTCATACCTGCCGGCCAGATTTTTTAATCCTGTTTTGCTGCTTGCATCCAATATTTTTTTTGGTTGAAGATTATTTTCAACAATTAACTCATGGTCATCGGTAATGGCGATAACAATATTCAGTGGATTGACCTTCGAAATTTCATTGTGTTTAATGGCGTTTTCAACCAATGTTTGTAATGAAAGTGGAATAACTTTCCCATCAATGTTTTCGTTGGCTATTATTTCAACCTGTAGAGCTTTTCCAAACCTGATTTGTTGCAGATAAATATATTTCTGAACAAACTCAATTTCTTCTTTTAACGATATTATATCCTGGTCTTTAAAATGTAAAACATCACGATAAAACAATGAAAGTTCACGTGTAAATGTTTTGCTTTTAATACATCAATATCGATTAACGATCCAAGAATATTCAGGCTGTTAAAAAGGAAATGTGGATTAACCTGATTTTGTAAAACCTGGTATTTTAAAGAGAGGGCTTCGCGTTTAATTTTTTCTGACTCACGTACTTCATGGCGCCAGGCCCGGAAAAACGAAATGGCATAAATGATGGAAGCTACAATAATAAAAATGATGTATTCAGAAATTATCATTCCTTTATTTAATTCCATGAAACTTTCCCATTTTTGATTAAGGGCAATAACATACCAAAACCAGTTAACAAAAAAGATAATAATACTTGAATAAATTATATGAATTGAGATTGCTATTAGAACACTTTTCATGGGTCGTTTAATCCAATCGATATAGCGTTTTTCAAACCATCCGAAAAGAATACCATTGGCAAATAAGGGTAACCCAAGGCACAACGAATATCCCATATTCCAAAAATAAATTTCCATGGGTCTTTTTAAAGTTCCAGTCATTAACCACATGGTTATTATTCCAATAAGGATTGAAGCGACTATGGCAATGATCCAATATTTTGTTGTACGTTTTTTCACGTGAATAATTTTCTAAAAAGATACGTTTTGTTTGTATAAAAGCAAAGCAGGGGATTAACTTATTAGTTAAATATTTTATTCTTCTGAATTACATAATACCAACATTTCCTTATTATGCCCGGCACCCCAGTTCGGCATCAATTTGTCTGATGGTTTAAATTCCTCAAACATTTTTGCTGCCTTTTCGAACAGTGGCTTTGCGTTCTCAGCTCCGCCACCAAACATTTTTGGTGTATGGTATATATTTGCTCCCTTTAGGTAATATACCCTGGGATTATGAAGATTAAGCTTTTCAGCTACGGCAAGGCTTTCGTTGGCAAGAGCAGAATATTTCATTCCTTTATCCATATCGGTTATCCTCAATTGGTAAATATGGGCCTGAAGTGCATTGATTTCAGAATCATTGGCTTTTTTCAACACTTTATCGAGTTCAGCCCGGGCCATATCAAGATGTTTGTGTATTTCCTCGGCTTTCATTTCACCAATATAAGTAGCACGTAAATAACAAAATGCAGCATAATAACCGGGAAGCCATTCTTTTTTCTCAGCATTGGCAATACGGCTGAATTGATTGGCCAGGTTAGTTAATTCGGAAGCTGAGATTGATTGGTACATTTTTTCAATATTGGCAGTCATTACTTCTTCGTAGTTTGAAGCGAAAATTCCAGATGATAATGAAACCAGTAAAATTGTTAATGCAATAGTTCTTTTCATGACAAATAATTTTAAAATTTATAATTCAAAGTTGATATAGTTTGCAATGATTTGAAATTATATTTTACTGAACTGTCGGATTTCACCGATCAATTGGATATTATTGGAAACTAAGGAAAAGCCCAATAAATATCATTCGTTTTAAATCTCTTTTTACCGGGATGAGTGCATAACTTCCCTGGGCATCGGCAATTCCTGATGGGCGGTAACCCAAAACATTATCATTGCCAAGTACATTGTTAATTGAACAATAGAGTACTGAATACTGGTCGCCGATGTAAAAAACATGGCTTAGGTTCAGGCTTAAATCCGAGTAAGCCTTTGTTTTGCCATTCATGAAATTATTTGAATTGGGATCGTTAAACGGGCGTCCACTTGCAGCAGTAAATGCAAAACCAATCTGGGTACTTATTTGGCTTAACCAGTATTTCCCAACAACCGAAAAGTTATGGTCTGAGATAAAATGAGGTGTTGCTTGTTTCGGGTAATTTTTGTATTTCCGTTTTGTATCGAGATATGAATAGGTAATCCAATAATCGAAACCTCTGATACTTTCCTGGTCGCGCCAGAAAATATCAAGCCCTCCGGCATAACCACTACCGTTATTTTGCATGTTTGATGGTAATCCATATTCACCGTATTGGTAAGTGATTAAATCATTGTAGGTCTTATAATAGGCTTCAGCCCTAAACAAACGAGTACTAACCTCGCCCCACTGGTAGCTGAGAATATAGTGGAAAGCTTTTTCAAAATTAAGATTTGTATTTAATTTTAGGTAATCAGATTGAGGTGTTTGATGGTATAGTCCCATTGCACCTGAAACCTGGCCTATTTTTCCGGTTTTTAGTGCAAGTGCAAACCGGGGTGCAACATTCCATTTATTAATTATCGAAGAATATTCAGATCGGATTCCAGAACGGATTGCAAATTTTTTACTAAACTTTATTTCTGTTTCAATAAACTCTCCAATCAAATGGTCATTAAGATCTGTTTTATACGTATTCCCAAGGTTTTCTGCATATTTCTGGTTATAGTTATTAAATGTTTCATTTGCTCCCCAGGTAATTTTAACTGCTTCCGAAACATCATGGACAACAGAAAAACGTACTTCAGTATTTAATTCCTGAGTATCTATTTTATCTTTTCCTAAACTTATTGTATTATCCTGAAATGTAGATGCAATCCCAATTTTATAACATGATTTTTCTGAAAAACAATCACGGAATGAAAAGTTGGAATATATGGTTCCTCCTTTGTTCGAAATTTTCATTAAACCTTCTGGTTGTCCATTTGGAACGTTATAAGCCAGGTCGCCCCAGTCGGCATTTATGTATCCTTTTAACATTCCATTTGATTTGGTTTTATGTCTGTAAACAGCAGTTCCATTTACTGATTTTACTGGCTTTATCCAATCGATATAACTGTTAAAGACTTTATCGTATATCCCTAAATTTGTATATCCTCCTGAAAGGGATAGAGAAGAATTAATCCATCTTTTAGTTTTGCTCATTTCTCCTCCAATAGTCATTAATGATATTCCTGTTGCATCGATGGTTGCGAGGTCGTTCGAATTCAATATCAAAACAGAGGAAAGAGCTTGTCCGTATTCGGCTGAATAACCACCTGAATTAAACATTACGCCACTAAACAATGAAGGAGCAAAACGACCACGGGTTGCTACATCCGGTGTTTTTGAATAATAAGGTTTTGAGGCTGCCAACCCATCAATATATGTTCGGGTTTCGTACGCATCGCCGCCACGTACCAATAAACGGCCATCGTCGGTGGCAGCCTGGGTACCGGGCATCGTGCGCATGGCAGCCATTATATCGCCGTTGGCACTGGCAGTAGTATAAATATCCAAGGGTTTCATTATAGAGGCATGTGATTCATCAGCTGCGGCAAAACTTCCGGCAGTAATAGTTACTGCATCCAGCGTGTTAATTGATTCCTCAAGTATAATTGATTCTTTAATATTGCTTTCAACAATGATTTCTTTTTGCCAGGCTTTGTAGCCAATAAAAGTGGCTATCAGCATTTGTTTTCCGGTTTCAGAAGTTGTAAAGCTGAAATTTCCAAGTGTGTCAGAACTGGCACCATCATATGTGTTTTCAATGTAAATGTTAACACCCGGAATAGGATCGCCGTTTTTTTCAACCGTCTTTCCACTTATTGTAATTTGAGCCTGAGTTGCCAATGAGTTTAAAAGTAGGAATGATAATATAATTGTTTTCATGACTTTGAGTTTTCGTTTTCAAATTTCCGCATTTATCAACTTTTTAAATTGTCCTTTCCTGCGATTTTTCTAACTCAAAGTTGTATGGTTATATTATAATAAAGAAAATTATACTACCCGGTTGTTGAATTATTAGGATGAAGTGTAGATTAATAGGTTTTGAAGAATAAGGAATAGATTATTGTAAAGTCATTTCTTTTTCGATCCGAAAATTTCCCAGCCAGATTCTGCCATCACGTTTTTCCCATTCACCTGATTTTACAGAAGAACCAGGGAAATTAAAATAAGCTTCAATTTTACCAGAGGGAAGTGATTGGAATCCTTCCAGTTTTACAGTTCTGGTCAATGACTGTCCTGGTAATAGGCGATAATACCATGATGATAAAATTTTATCAGAAGCAGTTGATTTTATATTTTGTGGATAATAATATTGATCGGAATGTCGGAATGATACACCATTTGTATAATAATGAAACCGGGAAGCACCCATTTTATCCGGATCGAGAATATATATTTTATCCGAATCAAGATTTGTTACTTTGTAAGTATATTGAATTGAAGTTGAATTAATTTGTTTCACTTTTAGCAGATCGACCTCAATACCATATTGTAAAAGACCGGCATTTTGCAATGCTTCCTTAAATTCAAAGTTCTTATCTAAAATATTAGTACTTTCAAAAAAACTATAACCTCCTAATGCTACTACATCGTTTGGATAAAAAAAATCTTCAGATGCAATAATTGCCGGGATTTGTGGAATTGATGACATATACATTGGAAAAAAAATGCCCAGGAATAAACGTTTATTATTGTTCGATACCACAAAAAACCTTCCTTCTTGTGTCTCCTTTTTCTTTTCATTATGAAGGTAAAAAATATGTGACGACCAATCATAAAAATCAATTTCCGATTGTTTTAACCAGGGTGTTGTTTCAATTCTAATTGTGTCTAAATCGACTTTTGACGCAGTAAAATTTAGCTGGCCGTCTTTGACGAAATAAATATTAATGTTTTGATTTCTTGAAAAACAATAATAATAATGTTCATCGATAGAACAACTTAAAACCAAAAAAAGCAGAACTGTAATTTTGATGAGGTTGATTTTCATTGTAGTATAAATTATTTTTTTGGAGAGATGCAAAAAAATAAAAAAAGGTTGCTTGTGGGTATAAAATGTAGAAATATAAGGACCCGAATTAATCGGGTCCTTATTCATTTTATTCTACATTAAATGCGATTAATCCTTTATCACCTTCACGCGTTTCGAATTCAACTTCCTGTCCTTCTTTTAATCCCAGGAAAGATTTTTTTAATCCTGAACGGTGAATAAAAATATCTTGTCCGTCATCTGATATAATAAAACCAAAACCTTTAATTTCATCATACCATTTAACTTTCCCTTTCATAATTTTGTTTTTTTAATAACGCGGACGGTTAAAACTTCTCCTATCATCGTTTTTTTCCCGCGCCTGGTTTACAACAATATTCCTTCCACTCATTTCTGAGTTATTTAATTCTTCTATCGACTTTAGAGCCTGTTCGCTGTCTGGCATTTCCACAAATCCAAAACCTTTGCTCCTTCCGGAAAATTTATCGGTTATGATTTTTACTGACTCTACATCACCATAAGCTCCGAAAACCTTTTTTAACTCTTCCTCTTCAGTTTTAAAAGAAAGATTACCTACATAAATGTTCATTTTCTGTTGTTTTAATAATTAAAAATATACTGCAAATGCAGTAACATAATAAGTAATTAGCAATTAATTCCGAAATTTTTAGGAGGCAGTGCATTTGTCAATCAAAACGTTCCTGTTGATCAGGTAATTTATTGATATGAAGTTGTTTCTGCTCGTCTTAAAAATTCAAATAAATTCTAATTTATATACCAATGAGCAAGATACTCATTTTTTGTTAATTTAAAACAAGGGAAACTTTAATAAATGGAATTCAGCTACATAATGAATTAATAGGCATTTAACATTGAGTTATGAAAATCCATGTTGTATAATAAAATATAAACAGGTTAATAAAAAACGTTTTTTTATTCAGTTTTTCAGTTTAATTTAAACATATGGCTAATTTAATTGCCGTATAAACAATTTTTAAGCTTTAACAGGCTTTGTTTATATTAAAAAGTAACAAAATAAATAATCAACTATTTATTAACCTTTAAAAATTTTGAAATGGAAGAAATCAAAGATCAACAGGTTATTTCAATGCCATGCATTGGTGACCCTGCACCAGAGTTTAAAGCAGTAACAACGCAAGGGGAAATGAATTTTCCTTCTGACTACAAGGGAGATTGGGTAATATTATTCAGCCATCCAGCTGATTTCACTCCTGTATGTACTTCTGAATTTATGACTTTTGCAAGTATGGAAGAAAAATTTACTAAAGCGAACTGTAAATTGGTTGGATTATCAATAGATGGATTATATAGCCATATTGCCTGGCTACGTACTATAAAAGAAAAAATTGAATATAAGGGAATGAAGAACGTTGAGGTAAACTTCCCTTTGATTGAGGACATTAAAATGGATGTTGCTAAAAAGTATGGAATGATCCAACCTAACGAAGATTCAACAAAAGCAGTGCGGGCTGTATTTTTTATCGATCCCAAAGGGATTATCAGGACTATAATTTATTATCCGTTAAGTCTGGGTAGAAATTTTGATGAATTATATAGGGTTATTATTGCTTTACAAACTGCTGATGCATTTGGAGTTGCAACACCGGCTGATTGGTATCCCGGCGATGATTTAATTGTGCCTCCTGCAGGATCTTGTGGAACGGCCAAGGAACGAATGGAATCGGAAGATAAGGATATGAAATGTTATGATTGGTTTTTTTGTACAAAAAAAATGGACAAAGAAAAAGTACTTGAAAAGGTCTTGAAATAATAAAAGCGAAAGGCTATTAATAGAAGGGTAGATCCTTCTACCCTTTTTTTATTTACTGCGGTTTTTCTCATGAATTTTCCTGACCAGGGAAGTAGCTGTTTTCCTTGGAAAAATCCTGTGTAATTGGGCCATTATTTTACTGGCAAATCCCGGAATAGCAACCGTTTTCCCTTTTAAAAGGGCTCGATAACCATAATCGGCAACTTCTTCAGCTGTGAAAATATTCCATCCTATTTTTGGATTTTTATTCCCGGTAATTTTCTGAAAATTTGTATTTATCATTCCCGGGCAAAGAACCGTTATTGTTACACCGGTATTTTTAGTCTCATTCGCCAGAGCCTCGCCCAAATAAAGCAGGTATACTTTTGAGGCGGCATAAACCGACATTATGGGTGCCGGTTGAAATGCAGCCAGAGATGAAACGAGCATAATTCTTCCTTTGCCAGCTTTTATCATATCGGGTAAAAACAGCCTTGTAAGTTGCGTAGTTGTTAATACGGATAAACGAATTAAATCAGATTCTTTTTCGGAAGACACTTCAGAAAAAAGCCCGAAAATTCCAAATCCGGCATTATTGATAAGTATTTCAATTTTAATATTTAGTTTTTTAACTTCTTCATGTATTTTTTTTGCAGAACCATCAATACTTAAATCCTGATGAATAGTATGTACTGAAGGACCTTTCCTTTCAATTAAATCATTTTTTAAAGAATTAAGGTTTTTTAAATTTTTATCGACCAAAACCAGATTATAGTTTTCAAGAAAGAATTTATGGGCAAAAGCAAGTCCCAGTCCGCTGGCAGCTCCGGTAATTAAACAATATTTATCCATATTTTAATCGGAATATTTTTACTCTAAATTATTCAAATAATTTTATAAAAAGGACTCTATTTCAATTCAGGTTGTAATTTCCAATAAAAGAGATTAGTTTTATCAGAAATAATGAACCTAAACTGATTAAAGATGAAATTTTTTATATTAATTCTTACTTCTATTTTATTTGTTTCATGTTCGTTGAGTTCACAGAATGGCACAATTGATTCAAAGGCTACTAAAGAAACAATTGCATTATTTAATAACATGAAAAAACTTTCAAAGAATCATACAATGTTTGCACATCAACATGCAACTGAATATGGGCATGGCTGGCGTGGAGATGAAGACCGATCGGATGTAAAATCGGTAAGCGGGTCACATCCGGCAGTAATTGGTGTTGATTTTAGTGGTTTTTCGGGAAGATCGGAAGAACAGATTGAAAGGGCAACTGCAAACCTACGCGAAAATGTAGTAAATACTTATAATAGGGGAGGTGTAACAACTGCTGCATGGCATTTTTCTAATCCCGTTTCGGGAGGCGGATTTTACTGGCGCGACGATGTATCTAAACCCGGAGTAAAATATATTATTCCCGGTGGCGAAGCTCATGATCAATACAAGGAAATTTTAACCACAATTGGTAATTGGGCAAAAAGTTTGGAAGGCGCTGATGGAACTCTTGCACCCATTATTTTCAGGCCATTCCACGAATTTGATGGTGGCTGGTTTTGGTGGGGTGCTCCTCATTGTACTGTTGAAGAATTTGTTTCGCTTTGGCAATTTACAGTTTCTTTTTTACGCGATAGCCTCGATGTGCATAATTTCCTTTATGCATTTTCTCCCGATAATAAGTTTAATTCAGAACAGGATTTTCTGGAGCGTTACCCTGGCGATGAATGGGTAGATATGGTGGGGATGGACAATTATGGCGATATGGGCCGCGACCGGTACGACCATGAAACCGCTTCAAGAAAATTGAAGATTGTATCGGATTATGCTATTAAAGCCGGAAAGTTGGCTGCATTTACCGAAACAGGTTTAGAGTCGATACCGGATACTACCTGGTGGACCGAAACACTTTTGAAAGTGATGAAAAAAGACGATATGCAACTATCATATGTTTTGGTTTGGAGAAACGATACCCGAAGTGCAACACATTATTATGCTCCATTTCCCGGGCAGGTTAGCATTCCTAATTTTATGGAATTTTACAACGATCCATATACATTGTTTGAAAATGATTTAGTGGATATTTATAAGTAACTAATTTCTGTATTTTTTGATAAAAAAGTAGAAAAGGAATTTTACATAGGTTTGTTCCATAAAATTATGATTTGTTAATGAAAAGGTGTACACTAATAGTCTTTTTAATCCTGGTAATCTTAAACATTCAAGCGCAAGATTTCCTGATAAGTTTTTCAGGTTCGGGAGCAAGTACTATTGTTGAAAAGATAAAAATTGAAAATTTAACCCAAGGTACTTTCCTTACATTGCCAGGTAATACAATTCTTCATTTAAAAGGTGATGTTTCAGTACAAAAATCAGGCAAAAATCAAGATACATCTATAGCTTCAAAGAGTAATATTTCAGAAATTATTATGCCATATACTTATGGCGACAGATTAAAGTTTATTGGTACCTCTGGCAATTATAGTGCAATAGTAATGAACACTCCCAGACAAAGTAAAAAACTCATATTTAATTTTACGGAATGTACTGATGGCAGTTTGATTAATTATCCTGTTATTCAAATTGGTTCTCAAACCTGGATGGCAGAAAATCTTAAAACAAGTAAGTTTAACGATGGAACAGCTATTCCATATGTATATTTATCATCATATTTTAGTCCAAATTATAAACCGGCTTATTGTGTTTATAGAAATTCTGTGATTAACTATAATACATATGGAGGACTATATGATTGGGGATTGGTTTGGACTGAAAAAATTTGCCCGACTGGTTGGCATGTCCCTTCAATTGATGAATGGTTAACATTATTTGACTATTTAGGAGGAGCATCAAAAGCTGGAAATATACTAAAAGAAAAAGGGATTAAGCATTGGACTTCTCCAAACACGGGAGCAATTGATAGCGTTGGATTTTGTGCCCTTCCGGGAGGAGTAAATTTAAATGAAGGAGAGGGACACTCCAATATAGGT
>JABMQB010000123.1 GCA_013203525.1 Mariniphaga sp. | reverse complement strand
CCTTGGCTGGGATAAAAACGATAAACCTATTGTTGAAGCTGCAGACAGGCTTCAAGATGCAGGAATTGTTGCTTTAGCCATTCACGGGCGGACACGCAAACAACTCTACACGGGTGCGACCGACTGGTCGCTTATTGGTGAAGTAAAAAATAATCCACGTATTAAAATACCAATCATTGGAAATGGCGACATAACCAGTGCTCAAAAAGCTAAACGTCTTTATGAGCAAACCGGAGTTGACGGATTAATGATTGGAAGGCCTGCCATTGGCCGTCCATGGATTTTCAGGGAAATTAAAAACTACCTTAAAAAAGGAATTCTACCTGATCCGGTTTCGGTTGTAGAAGTTGTAAAAAATGTAAAAGAACAACTTCGATTAAACGCCCAATGGAAAGACAATGAAAGAGCTGCCATTCTTATGATGCGCCGCCATTTTGCAAAATATTTTCCGGGACTTCCGGATTTCAGGAATTTGAAAATTCAGTTATTGCGGACTGAAACATATGATGAAGTAAATCAAATTCTTGATAATATTGCTGAAACATATTCAGGACAACACATCGATTACAGTAGCGCTAGTTTACAATAATGGAAGAAAATTATTCAAAACATTACAATGAAAAATCGCTCTGGGAAAAACTGAAAGAGTTTTCAAAAAAAGCCGGGCAAAAAGTAGTTTATGCAGTTTTACTTCTTTATTACCTGATGACAAGTAAAAATATTTCACTTGCAACCAAAGCTTCAATTGCAGCGGCACTTGGATATTTTATTCTTCCACTGGATGCTATTCCCGACTTCTCACCAATCATTGGCTTTTCTGATGATCTGGGTGTATTAATGTTTGCTCTTTCACAGGTTTCAGGTAATATCACTCCGGAAATAAAGGAACAGGCAAAAAAACAATTGGAAGATTGGTTTGGAACTATTGATGAAAAAGAATTGGAAGAATTGGAAGAACAAATTGGGGATAAATTTTAAAACAAAATGTTTTAGTGAGCTTATCGAAATATGATTACGCGAAATATGCTTCGATAAGCTCAGCATGACATCCATGCCAATCATTTTCCTATTTTTACAAAAAGGCTCAGTTTATGGTTTTAACAGATTTTTCAATTCTCCAATGGCTTTTACTCGCAGCATGTGCCATATTTATTGGCATGTCGAAAGTGGGTGTGCCGGGCATATCAATGATTGTTGTACCAACACTTGCCTTTATTTTTGGCGGTAAAGCATCAACCGGAATACTTCTTCCAATGCATATGCTCGCCGATTTGTTTGGAGTTGGATATTACCACCGCCATGCTGAATGGAAATACCTTTGGAAACTATTTCCATTTGCATTTGTAGGAATCGGACTGGCACTTTGGGTTGGTGAGGTTGTAAACGATGAATGGTTTAAAAATATCATAGCCATTCTTGTTTTTCTTTGCATCGGATTAATGCTTTGGAAAGACCGGAAAAAAGAGCAGCAGTTTTTCCCCGATTCATTATGGTTTGCAGCATCGATGGGAGTATTAGGCGGTTTTGCTACAATGATCGGGAATGTAGCAGGTCCTATTTTTGCCATTTACTTGTTGGCAATGCACCTCCCGAAAAATAGCTTTATTGGAACAGGAGCCTGGTTTTTTCTAATCATTAATGCTTCAAAATTTCCATTGCATATTTTTGTCTGGAAAACTATTAGCTGGGAAACACTAACATTAGATATTGTTCTTCTACCTGCTATTGCTTTAGGAGCATTTTTAGGAATTTAGGGTGTCAAAAAAATACCTGAAAAAATGTACCGTATAGCCGTTATTGTTGTGACAGCTTTATCGGCGTTTTTATTATTAATATAACCGGGTTCACGCAAAGTGACATAAGAAAACACAAAGAACGCAATGAGAATTATTAAATAATATCAATATTAAAATTTCAACTTTGTATTATTCTTAATAAATCTTTGCGTTTACATTGCGAATTAACTTTGCGTTCATTGCGTGAAACAAAATTGTTAAATCCAGGTATAAAACCACAATTGTTAATTCTTAAACATTAAAAAATGAATGAAAATGAAATTTCCCATAAAATTATAGGTACTTCAATTGAAATACATAAATCTATCGGACCAGGATTATTGGAATCAGCCTATGAAAATGCATTGGCATACGATTTAAGGGAATTGGGATTTCAGGTTTACCAACAAGTACCAATGCCGTTTATTTATAAAGGAGTAAAACAGGATGTTGGGTACAGAATTGATTTGTTGATTAATAATCTCGTTATTATTGAAATTAAATCTGTTGAAACTCTAGCACCGGTTCATTTTTCGCAAACACTAACTTATCTTAAGTTATCTGATAAAAAGCTGGCATTATTGATTAATTTTAATTGTAAATACTTAAAGGATGGTATCCATCGTATTGTAAATAATCTATAAACTTACACGTAT
>JABMQB010000122.1 GCA_013203525.1 Mariniphaga sp. | reverse complement strand
GAATTAGGTGTAAGTAACCCTTTGGCAGTTATAGAAAACTATACAGCGGGTAATACTAATTATCATTTTGTTTCGAACCTTGGTTTTGAAATAACTATTAATGAAAATTTGTTCTTCAAAACTAATTTCGGTTTAACTTATAATGTATTAAAAGAACAATTATTCTTACCAAACAGAGGTATGGAACGTTATTATGAGCTTGAAGCTCATAATGTTGCAAAGGTATCTAACAATGATTTTAATTCCTTAAATAATATTTCTTATCTGAAATACAGTAAAAACTTTGGTAAAAACCATAAATTGTTCTCAACAACAGGACTAAATATTTTAAGTAATAATTTTGAATATGATTGGGGATTAACAAAAAATGCTCATGAAAATGATGAATACCGTGAGATTCGGGATGGTGAAAATAATTTACGTGAAATTGGTGGATCAAACCGGGTATGGAATTGGATGTCGTTTTATGAAAATGTTACATACAGTTTTAAAGATAAATATCTTTTAACAGCTAGTTTATCAATTGATGGTTCCTCCAGAGTTGGGAAAAATGCAGCCAATACATTAAAACTTGGCAATACACCATTTGGTATTTTTTATGCTGGTGGGGTGGCCTGGAGGTTATCAAGTGAACCATTTCTTAATAAATATTCGTGGATTGAAGAAATTAAGCTTCGTGCTACATATGGAAAAACCGGAAATGACGATATTGGAGAATCAAGTGCTACGCGTTATTATCAGATTATCAGGTTTAATGAAACCGTTGGACTTTACCCCGGAACAGTTGTTAATGATGAATTAACTTATGAAAGTGTTAGCCAAATGAATCTTGGTATCGACATTGCGTTACTGGGTAATCGAATCAGGACAAGCTTCGATGTATATAATTCTGTTACCGACAATATGCTCATATATAGTCCTATAGAATCTTATCTTGGATTTAATTACAGGCCAGAGAATGGTGGGCAACTTAAAAATAAAGGATGGGAATTAGGTGCTTTTTTCCGTTTGGTCGATGCAAGATCATTTAAATGGGATATTCAGGCAAATGTGTCAACTTCTACCAACGAGATTTCAGAAATTGTTGGAGATATGTTTATTACCGATATTGACGGTGCTCAAATTATAAATAAGGTGGGTAACGAAGCCAATAGTTTTTACGGTTATATTTTTGAAGGTGTATTTTCTACACAGGCAGAAGCTGATGCTGCAAACTTAATAAACGACAGAGATTTTACGTTTAAAGCAGGGGATGCAAAGTTTTCAGATTTATCCGGACCTAATGGTACTCCTGATGGTGTAATAAATGAATTTGATAAAACTATTATTGGTTCTGCTACACCCGAATATTACGGTGGATTATCAAATTCATTTAAATATAAAAGATGGACATTAAGTGCCTTTTTACAGTTTATGACAGGAAATGAATTATTTAATTTTGTTAGATTCAGAAATGAACAAATGAGTAATTTGTTTAACCAAAGTAGCCGTGTTTTAAGTAGGTGGCAGAGGGATGGACAAGAAACTGATGTGCCAAGAGCCAATTGGAAGGACCCGATTGGGAATAGTGCATTTTCAACCCGTTGGATCGAAGACGGGTCATTTATGAGAGTAAAAAATATAACGTTAAGTTATAATATACCCGATGAGTTTCTAGCATTTCAGAATGCAGAGTTTTATGTATCTGCGAATAATGTTTTCACTTTATCAAAATATTTAGGTTACGATCCTGAATTTGGTTATTCGCATTCACAAATAGGGCAGGGAGTTGATTATGGTTTATCACCGCAACCCAGGCAGTTTATAGTTGGTATTAAATTAGGTTTATAAAACGATATTATTTATATAACATGAGTAAATTTGCAAAATATTCCGGCATTTTTATCCCCATGGTGGCAATATTACTTTTATTGTCGTCGTGTGATAAATTTTTTAATCCTGCACAGGAGTTAAAAATTACTGAAGATAAATTGTTTGATGATTGGTATGAATTCCGTGCGATCGAAATGGGTATGTATGGATTACAACAAAATTTGGTTGAACAATTGGTTGTATTGGGTGAATTAAGAGCTGATATGGTAACTATTACTCCAAATGCTGATGCTGACCTTGTTGAAATTTATAATTGGAATTTTAGTAAAGATAATAAATATGCTTCGCCTACTAACTTCTTCAAATTAATTTCGGCGTGTAATAATTTTATTCGGGTACTTGAACGAGAACACCCGGAGGTTGCTGATCCCAGTATTTCTTTAACCACGAATTACGACAAGCTTTATGGAGAGGCTCTTTGTATGAGAGCATGGGCATATTTTAATGCTGTTCGAATTTATGGAAAGGTTCCATATATTGAAGAATCGCTGGTTACTATGAATGAAATTGAAGAATTTGTAAATACCCCTGGCACATACATTGATAGTGTTTATGTTGATTATGCTACCGATGGATATTATAATGATACGATTTATAACCATCCTATTACCATGGAGAAACAATTGCTTGACATGGAAATGGTTATAGACATGTTTACCAACCAGTTAGAGAAGGACGTAAAAGCTGTGGGTGTAAATCACGCTATTGATAACAATGACGAGGAATGGGAATTGGTTACCTGGAATACCTGGGCATGGCATGCATTATTGGGGCAATTGTATCTTTATCAGGGTGATCTTGCTAAAGCAGCATATCACTACGAAGAAATAATATATACAAGTCAGGAAAACAGGTATCAGTTAACTGCTACTCAATGGTATAGTTTATTTCAGATTAGAGATAGGATGGAACATATTTACCTGATTTGGTTTGATAAAGAAAATTTTCAACAGAATGCGCTTCAAAGACTTTTTGATAATACCCTCCCCAATGAATATATGTTAAAGCCTACAAAACAGGCAGTTATGATGTGGGAGACCCAGTGGTATGGTTTTTCTGTTGATAATAGTAATGGTGATGACCATGCAAGGGTAGTGGGTCAATCTCTTGAGTTCCCCCAAGGCGTACCTCATGATCCTCGCGGTCCTGGAGTATCGTATATATATAAAAAGGGAACTGAGCCGAATGATTGGCAAAATTACACGAATAACTTATCGTCAGAACAGGTAGCATATATGTGTGCGGATAAAGCAGTTGGGGATTTCAGGTCGGTGTATACCCTAATGGAAGGGTATGATACCCTTGTGTGGAAATATGCGTTTGCCAAAGGTGCTTATCAACAGGATGCCGATTTTTGTGTTTACAGGGCTGGAGGAATTCATTTAAACCTGGCTGAGATTTATACTTATTGGGTGTATGACCGAGGTGGAGGTTTTATTGGTTCGTATACAAACAATGCATTAAATATCCTGAATGATGGTAGTAACTATTCCGATTTACCATCAAGGTTACAACGGGGAGTAAGAGGACGTGCTAATAGAGAACCGGTAACCTTATACAATATTATATATATACATGATCCGATTACAAATGAAGTTTTAGGATATCATGATTATACAGGGAACCTTGATGCTAAAAAACGATATCTTGATGAAAAAATTCTATTGGAAAGAGGTTTGGAGCTGGGATTTGAAGGTGAAAGGTTTTATGATATAATGCGCTTGGCAAAAAGGTATAACGATCCCTCGTTCCTTGCTGAAAAAGTAGCTGCTAAATATCCTTCTGCCAAAAGACAGGAAATATATAATTTTTTACTTGATGAAAATAACTGGTACATACATATGTTTGATTAATAGAAATTATCAAAAATATAATAGCGTAATTGATTTTTCGTGACTAATCAGTGTATTGTAAATTTGCAATAATTTTCAGGGAATTCAATATATTTTGATTGTTTTTAATTACGGTATCAGTAACTGAACGCAGGACTGCAAAGTTGTATCCTCCGGTT
>JABMQB010000121.1 GCA_013203525.1 Mariniphaga sp. | reverse complement strand
ATCGAAAAGTGATTATTCCAGATGAAAGTGAATTGAAAAATAATACCAGGTCGAGAAGTGCAAAATTAAGAATAGCTGAAAAGATATAGCCGGATGGTTGATAAAGCAACAAATAGCAAAAAACAAAAGAAAGGAGTAAAATCATTTATTGGAGGCGCGATTTTAACCGATGAAAGAGTAACACGGCAGATTCCGTTTATCTTTTTCCTTGCATTTCTTGGGTTGATTCTTATCACTAATCGCAACTCATCAGAAAAAACCATACGGAGAATAGAAGTATTACAGGATAGCATTAAAGAATTACGGTCTGAATCTATTACAATTTCAGCAAAATTGATGGATGTTAGCAGGCCATCGGAAGTGATTAATAAAGTTAAGGAAGCAGAAATTGGCTTGGAAGAACCAATTAATCCACCTCAGAAACTTGTTGTTAAAAAGAATTAACTGAAAATGGGAATCAGGAAAACCATATTAATACGAATTGCAATCATCTATTTTATAATGTTTTTGATTGGAGTTGTGGTTGTGGTGAAAATGATTACAATTCAGAATATCAATACTGAAAGATTACAGGAGATTGCTGATAATTTAAGCAATAATACTGTAATTACTGAAGCTAACAGGGGAAATATTTATGCCGACGATTATAGCGTTTTAGCCACTTCGGTTCCGGGATACTTTGTAAGGATGGATTTGGCCGCTCCAGGAGTATTGCAAGTTTATGGTCAGGAAAGTGATTCATTGGCCTATTGTCTCTCAGCAATGTTTAAAGATGCCTCAAAGTCAAAATACAAACAAAAACTCGATGCTGCATATCGAAATAGAAATAGAGGATTAATGTTAACACCCAGGAAAATTGATTACAATGAACTCCAGGCATTAAAAAAATTTCCAATTCTTCGCAGGGGGCAGAATAGAGGTGGTCGGATTATTGAAACTGAAAACAAACGAATTTTACCCTTAGGCTCACTTGCTGCGCGAACCGTTGGAACACTTAACCGTGGTGCATATGGAGGTGTACATGGGAATATTGGTAACACTGGAATTGAAGAAGCTTTCGAGCCTTATTTGAAAGGTGAACCTGGTATTGGATACAAACAAAATCTCTCAGGGCGGTGGGTTACACGTACCGAAATTGAACCTCGTGATGGTATGGATATCATTACAACACTGAATATAAAACTTCAGGATATTACTGAGAATGCTTTGCTTGATCAGTTAAATAAAAGCCAGGCCGATTGGGGCACCGCAATATTGATGGAAGTAAAAACAGGTAAAATTAAAGCAATTGCAAATTTTGGAATTGTAGATACTGACGATGAAAACAAGAAAAATATTTACGGTGAAAATTACAATTATGCTGTAGGCCATTCGGGTTGCTACGAGCCAGGTTCAACTTTTAAACTTATGTCGCTTATGGTGGCAATGGAACAGGGATTGGTTGATACCAGCGATGTATTTGATACTGGTGACGGAGTTTGGCAATACAAGGATAGGACGGTTTATGATAGCGATTGGAGAAACGGGGGTCATGGCGAAATGACTGTTAAACAGATATTCGAAAAATCATCGAATGTTGGAGTTGCTCAGATTATTACTTCTTGTTATGAAAATAAACCAAAAGATTACGTTGACCGCTTGTACAGTTTTGGATTGAATAAGCCTCTTGGGATTGAGTTAACCGGTGAAGGAGTACCATTTATGAAATATCCGGGTGAAAGAGATTGGTGGGGGACATCACTAGCCTGGATGTCATATGGTTACGAAATAAAAATGACTCCTCTACAGGTACTTACTTTTTACAATGCAGTAGCCAACGATGGAAAAATGGTAAAGCCTTTAATGATAAAGGAAATTCGTGATGGTGGGCTTGTTGTTAAAAAATTCAAACAGGAAATTTTAAATCCAATGATTGTTTCCAGGGAAACACTTGGCAAGGCAAAAAAATTACTCGAAGGTGTATGTGAAACCGGTACAGGCAGAACTCTTAGCAACCCGATTTTTAAAATTGCGGGTAAAACAGGTACTGCTCAAATTGTTGCAAATGGTGTTTATGCCAAAGGATTGTACCTGGCATCTTTTGCCGGTTATTTCCCTGCCGACGAACCTGTATATTCTTTGATAGTAACTATTAATAGGCCAAAAGGAGCTTATTATGGTGGCTCGGTTGCGGGTCCGGTATTTAAAGAAATTGCTGAAAAAGTATATGCATATAAAATAGGAACATCACGTTTGGCTGAATCAGGAAACGATGAAGACTGTGAATTACCTGAAATAAAAAATGGAAGGAAGCAGGATATTCAGCAAGTACTAAATTACTTAAAAATGGAAAACTCCAATTCACCAGTAAATTCTGAGTATGTAGGAGTTATAAATACAAATGGTACCATCCAAATGGAAGAAATGGAAATTGCTGTCGACAAAGTACCTGATGTAATGGGTATGGTTGTTAGCGATGCGGTTTTTTTTCTTGAAAACGCAGGCCTAAAAGTTAAAGTGAATGGCACCGGCAAGGTAAGAAAACAATCGCTGTTACCCGGAACAAATTTCCGGAATGGGCAGCTGATTTATATAACACTTAGTTAAGTTGAATGATTAATTTGAATGAAATAGTAAAGCAATTACAATCACCGCGTATTTTTGGCGATACAGATAAAGATGTGGTTGGCCTTGCATTTGATTCAAGGTTGGTAAAACGGGGATATTTGTTTGTTGCTGTTAAAGGAACAGTTTGTGATGGTCATGACTTTATTCCAATGGCTGTTGAAAATGGCGCGGGTGTTATTGTATGTGAAAAACTTCCTTCTGACATACATCCTGATATCACGTTTATTGAAGTAGAAAATAGTAATATAAGCCTGGGCTTGATAGCTTCAACCTATTATGGAAATCCTTCATCAAAACTGAAAGTTGTTGGAGTAACGGGTACTAACGGTAAAACAAGTATTGTTAGCCTACTTTATAAGCTCTTTCTTAAACTTGGATATAATTCAGGCTTAATTTCAACCATTAAATATTGTGCGGGCGAGAAAGAATGGCCTGCAACTCATACTACTCCCGATGCAATTCAGATCCAAAACCTTTTCTCAAGGATGGTTATTGAAGGATGTGAATTTTGTTTTATGGAGGTTAGTTCCCATGCTATTGTGCAGAATCGCATAACAGGAATTGAATTTGCAGGCGGTATTTTTACAAATATTACACTCGATCACCTCGATTACCATAAAACATTTGCTGAATATATTAAAGCTAAAAAAGGTTTTTTCGACCAACTTCCTTCAGGCAGTTTTGCGGTTATAAATGTCGATGATAAAAACGGGAAGGTGATGGTTCAGAATTCAGAAGCTAAAATGGTTTCGTATTCAACACGTGCTATGGCCGACTATCGTTGCAAAGTTATGGAAACCCATTTTGATGGAATGTTAATGAACCTTGACAATTCCGAAATATGGACAAAATTTATCGGCAAATTTAATGCATATAACCTGCTGGCAGTTTATGTAACAGCACTATGCCTGGGGCAGTCTAAAACTGAAATATTAACTGAACTAAGTAATCTAAATCCGGTAAGAGGAAGGTTTGAAACCATACGCAGCCTTGATGGAAAATTGGCCATTGTTGATTATGCTCATACGCCTGATGCCTTAAAAAATGTCTTAGAAACAATTTCCGGAATAAGAAAAGGTGACGAACAGGTTATAACTGTGGTAGGTGCAGGTGGAGACCGTGATAAATCAAAACGGCCGCTGATAGCTAAAGAAGCTATATCCGGCAGTAATAAAGTAATTTTTACATCGGATAATCCCAGAACAGAAATCCCTGAAGATATAATTGCTGATATGGAAAAAGGAGTGGAATCTGCACAGTTGCATAAAGTACTTTCAATTGAGAGCAGAAAGGAAGCAATTAAAACTGCAATAATGCTGGCTAGGCCAGGCGATGTAATACTTATTGCCGGAAAGGGGCATGAGGATTATCAGGAAAT
Organism: Mariniphaga sp.; assembly: GCA_013203525.1. Classification (GTDB taxonomy): domain Bacteria; phylum Bacteroidota; class Bacteroidia; order Bacteroidales; family Prolixibacteraceae; genus JABMQB01. The sequence continues at coordinate 9,675 of JABMQB010000121.1, read as the reverse complement.
AAAAGGTGTTAAACATCATTTCGACGACAAAGAGGAAATTGAAAAAATATTTGGAATTATATGATTTATTATTTATTCGAACTTTTACAAGATTCTGATATTCCGGGAATAGGGATGTTACAATATATTTCGTTTCGCTCTGCGGGAGCAATAATATTGTCGTTGTTTATTACCATGGCATTTGGTAAAAAACTTATCCGTTATCTGCAGAAAAAACAAATTGGTGAAGAAGTTCGCGACCTTGGCCTCGAAGGGCAGTTGCAAAAACAAGGCACTCCTACCATGGGTGGAATAATTATTCTTTTATCAATCATAATTCCAACCTTGTTATTCGCCAAACTTCATAATATATATATCATCATGATGCTGGTTACAACAACATGGCTTGGAATTATTGGCTTTATCGATGATTATATTAAAGTTTTCCTTAAAAATAAAAAAGGACTCGCCGGGAAATTCAAAATTTTAGGGCAGGTAAGCTTGGGAATTATGGTAGCTGCAACTTTTTATTTCAGCGATGAAATATTGGTTCGCGAAGTGGCATTTGATTCGCAAGGCGATCCTAAACAAGAGATTGTTATTACTTCAGAAATAGGTTCGCAAACACTTGAATATGTAACTGATGATGTTCAATCGACACGTACAACCATTCCGTTTTTTAAATTGAATGAATTTGATTATGAATGGATGGTTGCTTTTACCGGCGAAAAATCGGAATACCTACGTTGGATAGTTTATGCATTAGTAATAATATTTATAATAACATTTGTTTCTAACGCTACTAACCTCACCGATGGATTAGATGGTTTAGCAACAGGTACTTCGGCAATTAGTGGTGCAACATTGGGAATTTTAGCATACGTCAGCGGGAATGTTATTTATTCCGAATACCTCAATATTATGTATTTGCCAAACATTGGGGAGCTAACCATTTTTATTGCAGCATTTATAGGGGCAACAGTTGGTTTTCTTTGGTACAATTCATATCCGGCACAGGTATTTATGGGCGATACAGGTAGTTTGGCACTTGGCGGAATTTTAGCAGTGTTTTCCATTATTATTCGAAAAGAAATTTTAATCCCCTTGTTATGCGGGATTTTTCTCATCGAGAATTTCTCAGTTATCATTCAGGTTGTATGGTTTAAATATACCAGGCTTCGGTTTGGTGAAGGAAGGCGTGTTTTTTTAATGAGCCCGATTCATCACCATTATCAGAAAAAGGGAATTCCCGAAGCTAAAATAGTTACACGATTCTGGATTGTAGGAATTGTATTGGCTGTGGTAACAGTTTTAACATTAAAAGTCAGGTAGTATGAATAACAAGCTGGCAGTACTTGGAGCAGGAGAAAGTGGGGTAGGTGCTGCTATTCTGGCTAAAAAAAAAGGATTTGAAGTTTTTGTTTCCGATTCAGGGGAAATAAAAAATAACTATAAAAAAGTTCTTCGACATTATGAACTCGATTTTGAAGAAGGGAAACACTCTTCTGAGAAAATCCTCAATGCAGGTTTGGTAATAAAAAGCCCGGGAATTCCCGATTCGGCACCATTGGTAATTGAATTAAAAAAGAAAATTCCGGTGGTTTCTGAAATCGAATTTGCGGGTTGGTATAACAAAGCTAAAACCATTTGTATTACCGGAAGTAACGGAAAAACAACAACAACGCTGCTTACTTATCAGATTTTGAAAGAAGCCGGATTAAATGTAGGTGTTGCAGGAAATATGGGTAAAAGTTTTGCACGCCAGGTTGCCGAAGAGGATTTTGACATTTATGTAATTGAACTGAGTAGTTTTCAGCTTGATGGGATGTTCGACTTTAAAGCTGATGTAGCTGTTTTACTGAACATTACGCCCGATCATTTAGATAGGTACGGGTATAGCATGAAAAACTATGTTGATTCAAAATTCCGGGTAATTCAGAATCAGGGCAAAGATGATTATTTCATCTATTGTTCCGATGACCCGGTTATTCAGGAAGAAAGAAAAAAGAGGTCGATAAAAGCTGCACAGTTGCCATTTACATTGGGCAATCCAATAGGTGAAGGTGCAGGTATAAAGAGAAATGAAATTTTAATTCAATTGAACCAAAAACAATTCAGCATGTCTATTCTGGATTTATCATTACAAGGGAAACACAATTCCTACAACTCAATGGCTGCAGGTATTGCAGGCATGGTATTTAATATCCGTAATCAGCAATTGCGCGAAAGCCTTACTGCCTTTAAGGGTGTTGAGCACAGGCTTGAGCATTTTATGGTTGTACATGGAATTGAATTTATTAACGATTCGAAAGCTACGAATGTGAATTCTACATGGTATGCACTGGAAAGCATTCATAAACCGGTTGTTTGGATAGCCGGTGGAATTGACAAAGGAAACAATTATTCAATGCTTTCCGATCTGATAAAATCAAAAGTTAAGGCCATCGTGTGCCTGGGTAAAAACAACTCGAAATTACACGAAGCATTTGATAAGGTTGTAGAAGATATCGTTGATGTATACGATATGCATAGTGCTGTTAAATCGGCTTATTATCTGGCCAGAAATGGAGATGCTGTATTGCTTTCTCCCGCTTGTGCAAGTTTCGACCTTTTTGAAAATTATGAAGACAGGGGAGATCAGTTTAAACTCTCTGTCCGTGAATTATAACGGTATTCAATTATGGAATATGCTTTTGGTAAAATAATAAAAGGCGATAGGGTTATATGGACAGTATTACTTTTACTGTCACTCCTTTCGTTATTAATTATTTATAGCTCAACCGGGGCTCTTGCCTATCGCGTAGCGGGGGGTGCAACATGGCATTATCTTATCAGGCAGGGTGTATTCCTTTCAATTGGTTTTGTAATAATCCTACTTATGGTTCATGTTATACCTGTAAAACTTTATTCCATAATTTCTCAGGTAATGGTTTATATAAGCATAGGATTGCTGATGCTGGCTTTTTTCCTGAATATTACCGGGCAAATGGGTGATACTTCAGGAAGAACACTGGATCTACGGGTGATTTCATTTCAACCTGCCGAGTTAGCAAAGATAGCTCTCATCATGTTTGTAGCAAGAATTCTAAGTAAAAATCAAAAATCAAAGGAGGAACTTAAAAAGGCTTTTTATAAAATAATAGTTTATACAATATTAATTTGTGGAATAATATTCTTTTCCGATTTTTCTACTGCCGCTCTTTTATTTGCTACAATCATGTCAATGATGATGGTTGGACGAATTCATTGGAAATACCTTGTATTAATCATAGGAACTGGTTTAGCTCTTATTGTTCTTATTTACTTTACTGCTGATCTTCTTCCAGCCCGTTTTTCACGAATTGGTACAATAAAAGGCCGTTTAGAAAAATATATAAATGGGGATCCTAACTCGGAGAAAGGGATCACTCAGGCCGATTATGCAGAACTTGCTGTGTATAATGGAGGATTGTTGGGAAAAGGACCCGGTCAGTCTGATGTCAGCAATTATATGGCTTCGGCTTATAGCGATTTTATATTTGCCATTATAGTTGAAGAGTATGGTCTCATTGTGGCAGGATTAATAATCCTTCTTTATATGATCTTTTTTTATCGGGGTGTTGTAATAATCTTACGTACCACGCGAACCTTCCCGGCTTTCCTTGTTGCCGGGTTAACAATGTTGTTGGTTTTCCAGGCTATGATAAATATTGGTGTTTCGGCCGGGATATTACCGGTTACCGGACAACCACTTCCATGGGTTAGTATGGGAGGAACTTCTATGCTTTTTACATCAATGGCTTTTGGATGTATTTTGAGTGTTAGCTATCAGAATCAGAAAAATAGAAAAATGAAGGAATTGCAACCGGTACAGGTGAATACTCCTGATGAGGATGAATTAATGAAATAAAATGCAGCAGAAAAGGATCATAATAAGTGCAGGTGGTACTGGAGGGCATATATTCCCGGCCCTGGCTGTTGCTGGTGAAATAAAAGATGCTTTTCCCGATTCGGAGATATTATTTGTGGGCGCACTTGGAAAAATGGAAATGGAAAAAGTTCCTGCTTCGGGATTTAAAATTGTTGGGCTTCCTGTGATGGGATTTCCGCGGAAACCTGGAATCAAGTGGGTAAAGTTTTTTAGGATGTTATTACAAAGCAATAAAAAAGCAAAACAAATAATTAAAAATTTCAAACCAAATATTGCTGTTGGATTTGGAGGATTTGCCAGCGGGCCAGTATTAAGGGCAGCGGCGCGAAAAGGAATTCCTACAGTTATTCAGGAACAAAACTCATATGCAGGAATCACCAATAAACTTTTGAGTAAAAAGGTGAAAAGAATTTGTGTTGCCTATGAAAATATGGAACGATTTTTTCCTGCTGACAAATTAGTTTTGACTGGCAATCCAGTGCGGAAAAACCTGTTGGATAAATTGCCCGGAATAAAAGATTCAAGGTCTTTTTTTAATTTGAAATCAGAAGATCAGGTAGTGCTTATTATTGGTGGTAGCCTTGGGGCACGATCAATAAATAATGATGTAATAAATAACCTTGAAAAAATCCGTGAATCTGATATAAAAATAATATGGCAAACCGGAGCTTTTTATTTTGATGAAATGGTTCAAAAAACTACAGAAAATAAACCACAAAATCTTCAGTTACATAAATTTCTTATGCAAATGGATATGGCTTATGGTGCTACCGACGTTATAATCTCAAGAGCTGGTGCCGGCACAATTTCTGAATTATGCTTTGTTGGCAAACCGGTTATTTTGGTACCATCTCCTAATGTGGCTGAAGATCATCAAACAAAAAATGCAAAAGCACTTGTTGAAAAAAATGCAGCAATCCTTATTAAAGATCAGGATATAAACGAAATACTTTTTGATAAAACATTCCGGTTATTGGAGGATCAGGAAAAACTTATTGAGTTATCGGCAAATATAAAAAAGCTGGCAAAACCTAAAGCAACAAAAATGATTGCTGACGAAATATTGGCTTTAATACAATGAAATTAGAACTGCAACATATCGATAATGTATATTTCCTGGGAATTGGAGGGATAGGGATGAGTGCCCTTGCCCGTTATTTCAACCATTTGGGAAAATCAGTTGCAGGGTACGACCTTACAAAAACCAGCCTCACCGAAAAACTTGTTACTGAAAGAATTGAAGTCTCGTATGATGAGAATGTTTCTTCATTTCCTTCCCGATTTAAAAAGGGAAATACATTGATTGTTTATACCCCGGCAGTTCCTTTAAATCACAAAGGTTTTCAATGGCTAAAAGAAAATGACTATACAATATATAAAAGGGCTCAGGTTTTGGGTATGGTTTGTAACTCAGCTAAAAGTATTGCTGTTGCAGGTACTCACGGAAAAACTACAGTTTCCTCAATGGTTTCAGTAATTCTAAAAGAATCATCATTAGGCTGTGGGGCATTTTTGGGTGGAATCTTGAAAAATTATGATTCTAACCTGATAGTACCTGAAAATGAAAAACAATGGCTGGTAACCGAAGCTGATGAATACGACCGTTCATTTCTGAACCTTTCTCCCAATATGGCCTTAGTAACGGCTATCGATCCGGATCATCTTGATATTTACGGAACCCTTGAAGAGCTAAAAAAATCGTTTAGTGATTTTGTCCATCAAATTAAAGATGGTGGAAAGTTGATTGTTAAAAAGGATATCGGAATACACAATTTTAATTCCGGAGAAATTGAAGTATTTACATATTCGTTAAATGAGGAAGCGAGTTACTATGCTAAGAATATAAAAGCATTTGGTGATGGATATAATTTCGACTTGGCTACACCCAGCGGAGTTATTACAAATGTTATTCTGAATTTTCCCGGAATTGTTAATGTTGAAAATGCGGTGGCCGCTTCTGCACTTGCAATGGAAGCAGGAGCATCTGTTGATGATTTAAGAAATGGTTTATCCAAATATCAAGGTGTTACCCGGCGTTTTGATATCCGGTTTAAAAATGAAAAAACTCTTTTTATTGATGACTATGCACACCATCCAAAGGAATTGGAAGCTGTAATATCATCTGTTAAAAAATTATATATAGGAAAGAAAATTACAGGTGTATTTCAGCCACACCTTTTTACAAGGACACGCGATTTTGCCGATGAATTTGCTGAAAGCCTTGATTTGCTCGATATGCCTATCGTTATTCCAATTTATCCGGCACGTGAGGAACCCATTAAAGGAGTAACATCCGAAATGATCATCCGGAAAATGAAAAACAAAAATGTAATTTTTTTAAAAATGAATGAAATAGTCCCATGGATTTTGGAAAATGAATCTGATATATTAATGACCCTCGGTGCGGGAAGCATCGATAATATTGCTAATGAAATAACCGAAGAACTGGAAAGGAAATATGTTTAAAAAGATTCTAAAAATATTGTTAATACTTGTTTTTGGCGTATTTGTAATTTTTACACTTGCATTTACTTCACTTGAGGTTAGTGATGTAAAATGTGAAAAAGTTGAAGTATTATTCGATGGGCAACAACTAATTTCATTAGGGAAAGAAGAAATAGTAAACATAGTTAAATCAACGGTTGATAGTATTTATAATAAAAATATACGGAATATAAATTCTGAGCATATTGAACTTGAAATAGAAAAGAACAAAACCATTCAAAATGCCGAGGTATTTAAAAGTGTAGTTGGAAAGGGAAATAAATATAAAGGTACATTAACAGTAAAAGTGAAATTCCGAGAACCTGTATTAAGAATAATGTCGGGAAATGAAAATTATTTTCTCGATTATAATAGAACTCAGATTCCGGTTTCATTAAAATATACGGCTAATGTATTGGTGGCAACAGGTGATATAGAATCTGAGTTTGCCCAAACTCAGTTGCTTGATTTTGTTGGATATCTTAACCAGGATCATTTCTTAAAAGCGCAAATAAAACAAATACATGTACTACGGAATCAGGAATTAATTCTTACCCCACTAGTGGGCAACCATTTAATTGAGCTTGGTACTTTGGATAATTATCAGGAAAAACTGGCTCATTTAAAAGTGTTTTATGAAAATGTATTAGCACAGAATAACTGGAATAAATATAAAAGAATTAACCTAAAATATAATAACCAGGTGATCGGGACTAAAAAGTAAAAATTATGGCTTCAAAAGAAAAAATAGTTGCGGTTGTTGATATAGGCACTACAAAAGTAGCTGCAATTGCAGGTATAAAAAACGGCGAAAATAAAATTGAGGTACTTGGTTTTGCAAAAGCTGCATCAAAAGGAATAAAAAGAGGTGTAGTATTAAATATCGATGAGGCGGTTGAAGTATTGAACAATGTGATAAATCAGGTAGAGGATCAGTTTGACGGTGAAATCAGGCAGTTGGATGTAGCTATTGCAGGCCAGCAAATAAAATCCGGCGAGTATAAATTTTCACGTAATATTTCTGAACATGGCATTGTCACAAAAGAGGATATTTCAGAAATGATTTCTGAAGCAATGAATTTACCTATTCATGATGAGTATAATTATTACCATATTTTACCTCGTAATTTTACAATTGATGATGAGCCCGGAATAACAAATCCAATAGGTTCTGCAGGAAAAAAAATTGAGGCCACATTTCAAATGTTAGCTGCTCCCGAGAATTATAAGTTTAATGTAGAAATGGCACTGGATAAAATTAGTGTTGATTTACGAAATGTAACATTGTCGCCTTTAGCCACTGCCGAAGCAGTTTTAACCGAAGATGAAAAAGAGGCAGGTGTGGTATTACTCGATATTGGAGGGGGAATAACCAAATCCGCTATTTTTTGCGATGGGGTTTTATGCCATACTTCGGTTGTGCCATTTGGTGGAAATGTAATTACAAATGATATAAAAGAAGGTTGCTCCATTATTCCACGCTGGGCTGAACAGTTAAAGGTGCAGTATGGGCAGGCAATGGGCGATTTTGCTGAAGAGGCAAAGGTGGTTACTATACCGGGGTATAATGGATGGGAACCTAAAGAAATCTCATTTAAAAGCTTGGCGTTTATAATTCAGGCCCGACTTGAGGAAATTCTCGACAGTGTATATTTTCAACTTGAGAATTCCGGGTATATGGAAAAAGTAGGTGCCGGAATTGTTTTAACCGGTGGCACTTCAAAACTTTCGAATATTGTACAACTTGCAAAATACAGAACAGGCCTTGATGCCCGTATTGGAATGCCTGTAATTAATCTGGCAGAAAAAAATAAGGATATTTTAATACCAGAATATTATACGGCATTGGGACTATTAAAACTTTCTCTTGATGAAATGCAGGATGGAAAATCAAAACGTGAAAGAAAGAAAAAGGAAAAGAAACCTTCCAACGGATTCCTGTCGGGTAAAATGAATAAAATGAAAGAAAAGGTTTCTCAAGGATTTATAGATTTTTTTGATGATTCAGATGTAGAAATGTAAAATATACGGTTATGGCCGATGAATTAGTAAATTTTAATTTTCCTAAAACTTCCTCCAGTATTATTAAGGTAATGGGAGTTGGTGGAGGTGGTTGTAATGCTGTTAGTCATATGTACCAGGAAGGTATTGCCGGGGTCGATTTTATCCTTTGTAATACCGATGCCCAGGCTATGGAAAACAGTCCTGTCCCGGTTAAGATACAGTTAGGAGTAACATTAACCGAAGGCAGAGGAGCAGGTAATAGGCCCGAAATGGGAGAACAAGCTGCAAAAGAAAATTATGAGGATGTAAAATATGTACTTGAAGGAAGTACTAAAATGTTGTTTATAGCTGCTGGCATGGGAGGTGGAACCGGAACCGGTGCTGCGCCTGTTATTGCTGAATTAGCAAAAGAACTTGGCATCCTGACAATTGCGGTTGTTACAATTCCGTCACCAGCCGAAGGGAAAAAACGATACAATCAGGCGATGGAAGGTATCGAAAAATTGAAAGAATTTGTGGATAGTATTTTGGTAATCAATAATAAAAAACTTCAAAATATTTATGGCGATTTGCCGGCAAGGCAGGCATTTAAAAAAGCCGATAATATTATTGCTACAGCAGTTAAAGGAGTTGCCGAAATAATTACAGTTTACGGAAATATCAACATCGATTTTACAGATGTATTTACTGTGATGTCTGAAAGTAAAGTATTTATTATGGGCTCCGGATTTGCTACGGGTGAAAGCAGAGCAATGGATGCTGTTAATCAGGCTCTGGAATCACCTTTGTTAGATAATAATGATATTCTTGGAGCCAATAATATCCTATTAAATATTATTTCAGGGAAAGAAGAAATTACCATGGGCGAAATTGGTGAAATCATAGATACACTCCAGGATCGTGCCGGGCAGGATGCCGATATTATTTGGGGGAATGGTTACGATGAATCGATGAATAATGATATTTGTGTAACAATTCTTGCAACAGGTTTTGTTTCCAATTCAGAAGATTCCGATTCCATTGAAAATTCCGAAGAAAGGTTTGAACTCGACGATAAAGAGCTTGATATTAATTTTTTAGATGAAGAAGAAACTTCAACAGAGAATGACAAGTCGGTAATTTCACTTGAATATCATGAACCCGATCCTGAAAAAATTGCAAAACAAAAAGCCATTAAAAAAGCCCGATCTAAAAAGAAAAAAAACAGGGAAGTTGAAGTAGTGGAAGATAAGAATGTTGAAAGTTGGTTTCAAAAAAGCTGGAACCGAATGTTCGACGACGGCGACCAATCTTTGGAT
>JABMQB010000120.1 GCA_013203525.1 Mariniphaga sp. | reverse complement strand
TAAAAGTTACTCTTAACCTAGAAGAAGTTGCCAATGGTGTTGAGAAAAAGCTGAAGGTAAAAAAATATGTTGCCTGTGATCATTGCCATGGAACCGGAGCACAAGGAGGTTCATCTCATTCTACATGTAGTACTTGCCGGGGATCAGGGCATGTAACCAGGGTACAAAATACCCTGCTTGGGCAAATGCAAACAACTGCTACCTGTCCTACCTGTCATGGCGAAGGGCAAAGCATAACCAATAAGTGTAATCATTGCGCAGGCGAAGGAGTAATTAGGGATGAGGAAGTTATCAACATCAATATACCAGCAGGTGTTGGTGAAGGAATGCAACTTAATGTTTCGGGAAAAGGAAACGCCGGAAGGCGTAGTGGTGTAAACGGCGACCTACTTGTTGTTATCCATGAAGACGACCACCCGGAACTTATTCGCGATAATAACAACCTTATTTATAACCTATTTCTTTCATTTCCTGAAATTACGCTTGGAACAACCAAAGAGATACCGACTGTTGAGGGCAAAGTTAAAGTTAAAATTGATGCGGGTTCGCAACCCGAAAAAATATTACGCCTTAGAGGCAAGGGAATTCCAGATGTTAATGGCTACGGAAGAGGTGATTTGCTTGTTAGAATTCATGTGTGGATTCCAAAAAAATTGTCATCAGAAGAAAAAAGAATACTTGAAAAGCTTTTAGATTCACCAGGATTTCAAGGCGGTCCATCCGATTCAGAGAAGAGTTTCTTTGAAAAAATGAAAAATATGTTTGAGTAAATAATATTTAATGTAAATTTCAAAGGGTCTTTTTTAGACCCTTTTTTTTTGAAGTCAAATAAGATACAATGTAATTCCCCGTTATTCTTTTGTACTGATTAAAAAGAATAAATCAATAGATTATCTGAAATAAAAAAATATTCTATTTTTGATTTATTATATCTTTAACTAAAAATAAAAACCATTAGTCATGAAAAAATTATTATTGATTCTTATTGTTATAGGTTTAGCAGCCTTTTCTGCCGATGCAGCCAAATTAAAAAATAAAGATGTTGTTGGAAACTGGAAATACTCCGTAGAAACCTATGATGGAATCCTAACCGGTGTTATAAAAGTCTCGGAAAAAGATAAAAAACTTGAAGGTGACGTAAACGATGATATGGGTAGTGTTTTCAAACTTACAAAAATAGAGATCGTAGATGATGAACTTATTTTTGAATTACAACCTGATTATGATGTAATAAAGGTTAAAGCAAAACTTGTTGATTCGAAACTTGTAGGAACAGTAGCAACACAGGGCGAGGAGTTTAAGCTTGTTGCTGAAAAGCAATAAGTTGATATTTAGAAATTTAAGACTTTGTCAAAAGAATACAAAAGGGAAACAATCATGTTTCCCTTTATTTTTAATAATCAATATAAATAATTCAATTTATTTTTCCAGTTTTATAACTTCACTTCCTGCAAGTAAAAATGCTCCTGTCCCATACACTTCCCAACTATCATTAGAAAAGTTTTTTCTTGGATCAGCACCAATAGGCTGAACCCAACCAACCATTCCATTTTTCTGTTGTAAGCTAACCAAACCTTGCCATGCTTTTTCAACAACAGGCAGGTATTTAGTTTTATCAAGAATATCATTATTCACACCCCATGCAAGAGCATAGCAGTAAAAACCTGAGCCACTTCCTTCTCCTCCGGGGTATGATTCAGGATCTAAAAGGCTTGCTCTCCAAAGCCCATCCTCTTGTTGAAGTGAAGCAATTTTTTCGGCCATTTCTTTAAAATTCCCAATATATAAATCACGGAGAGGATAATCATCGGGTAATTCTTTTAATAAACGAACCAATCCACCCATAACCCAACCATTGCCACGCGACCAAAATATTTTTTCACCGTTCGCTTCTTGTCGGGATTCAATTCCTGGCTCATTCCATTTGTAATTTAAATCACGTGCATATAAATGCCCATCCTTATCATATAACATATTATAACATTCCTTGAAAAATTTGTCACTCAAATCGAGATACTTTTTCTCATTTAAAGTGACTCCAAGTTTTACAAATGCTGGTGGTCCCATAAACAGCGCATCACACCACCACCATGTAATTTTTCTGATATCTCCTGTTTGATAGGGTGTAACCATAAATTTTTTCATAGTTTCAACAAATGGACTGATCATTTTTTCTTCACCCGAAACGCGGTACATATCAATATAAGTCTGACAAATTGCATGATCATCGGCATGATGAAGTCGTGAGCCCGGTTTCCAATGGTTAGCTTCTCCCATTTCATAAATGGCATTATAAATTTTTTTAGAACCGATAGTTTCATAGGCCGCAAAAACACCAGCATAAAATGCGCCATTAGTCCAGTCATACAACTCATGTTTTGGATTCTCGAGTTGCCAATCTAAAGCTTTCTTCATAGATTTTTTAATATAGGCTTTTCTAAAAAGTTTTTCAGACGAGTTGTTTTGTGAAAATCCACACAGCCCTAATACACTAAAAATCAATATTAAATAAATAATTTTCATAATTCGTAATTTTAATTCGAAAATATGGAGTCGGCAGCTGAATTCAAAATATTATTCAATATTAAATTCATTCTAACAAATTCAATTTAATATCTATTATTTTGCACAGATAATATTTTATAATTATAATTGCTGCAAATAAATAAAAATGATAAAATTAATTGGACATTACGGCCACCATTGGAAACTACTAAAGTTTGGTAGGTCGTAATTATTGTCTGATAAAAAAGATATTAATTAATAATGGCTTGCCGGTTTTGGCAGGCCATTTTTTATTTTATGCATTATGGGTGAGAATTTAAAAATTGCAATTCAAACAAAAGGAAGGTTAAACGAAGAATCGATAAACCTTATATCAGATACCGGGATTAAACTAATTCCCGGAAAGAGAAAACTTATTTCTGCTGCAAAAAACTTTCCAATGGAAGTACTTTTCCTCCGCGACGATGATATTCCTCAAACTGTTGCCGATGCGGTAGCCGATGTTGGTATTGTTGGCGAAAACGAAATATTGGAAAAAAAACAGGATGTTGAAATTTCCAAAAAATTGGGTTTTAGCAAGTGTAGGTTATCACTCGCTATTCCAAAATCAATTGATTATCCAGGATTGGATTTTTTTAAAGGGAAAAAAATTGCAACCTCCTACCCTGTTATTCTTCAGGATTATCTTAACAATAACAATATTGATGCAGAAATACATATTATTACCGGATCGGTTGAGATCGCACCTGGCATTGGCCTTGCCGATGCTATTTTTGATATTGTTAGTTCTGGTTCAACTTTAGTTAGCAACAGGCTTAAAGAAGTTGAGGTAGTTATGAAATCAGAAGCAGCATTGATTAAAAATCCAAATCTTTCGCCTGAGAAACAAGAAATTCTTGATGAGTTTATATTCAGGATGGAATCGGTTCAACGTGCTGAAGGGAAAAAATATATTTTGCTAAATGCCCCGAATAAAAATATTCAGAAAATTGCTTCGCTTCTTCCGGGCATAAAAAGTCCCACAATTGTTCCGCTAGCCCAGGAGGGATGGAGTTCTATGCATTCAGTAATTGAAGAAAATGATTTTTGGGAAGTGATAGGAAATCTCAAAAAAGCAGGCGCTGAAGGTATCCTGGTAATCCCTATTGAAAAAATGATTTTTTAAAAACATAATAAATGACAACCCGGCAATACATATTATTTCTGATACCAACCCTAATCTGGGGATCAACCTGGTATGCCATTAAATTTCAGCTGGGTAGCACCGATCCTTTAGTATCAGTATCATTCAGGTTTATACTTGCCGGGATACTATTGATTGTATTCTCCATAGTTACTGGTAAGAAAATGAAATTCTCTCCTCGTGAGCACTTTTTTATGGCACTTCTTGTATTTAGCCTTTTTGGAATAAATTACTGGTTTGTGTACAAAGCAGAAACCATTTTGACAAGTGGTATTGTTGCCGTGATTTTCTCACTGATAATCTTTTTTAATATCGCTTTTAATGCCATATTCTTAAAAGGAAAAATAAAACCAGAAGTTACAATAGCAGCGTTTCTTGGAGTTGGAGGTACATTTCTTCTTTTCAAAAATGAATTTAAAAATTTCAGTTTAACCTCAGAAGATATTATTGTTTTGTTTTTTTGCCTGGGTGGATTAGTAACAGCTTCTTTGGGAAATATTATTTCTGCATATAGCCAGAAAAAAAAGATTCCTGTAATTCAGGCAAATGCTTTTGGAATGACTTATGGTGGAATTATGATGTTTATTGCAGCTCTAATTCTTAATAAACCAATCGCTATCGAAACCAGTAGTGGATATTTAATTTCATTGTTATATCTTGTAATTTTTGGATCAATTATCGCATTTTCCTGTTATTTAAAATTATTAGGCGAAATTGGTCCCGACCGGGCCATTTACATAGCTTTGCTAACACCGGCTATTGCCATGGTAATTTCTACTTTTTTTGAAGGCTATCGCTGGGACATTTACGCTTTCCTTGGAATTATTTTACTTTTTTCAGGAAATATTCTGGCATTAAAAATGAAAAAACAAACTACCTGATATGAAGAAGTATATTAATCCTGACCAAAATTTGTGGTTAGAAATTCTGAAACGCCCGTTATTCGATGTTTCCGGTTTGTACGAAAATGTGCAGGATATTTTGAACACCATAAAATCAAAAGGAGATAAAGCGTTAAAGTTATTTACCGAAAAATATGATGGAGTTTCAATAGATGATTTTATTGTCACAAAAAGTGAATTGGCTGAAGCTGAAATTAATCTGAATAAGGAATTAAAAGAAGCAATCAAGATAGCTGCTCAAAACATAAAAATTTTTCATAAATCGCAAAAGAAGGAAGTATATAAAGTTGAAACCAGCCCAGGCGTTTTATGCTGGCAAAAACAAGTACCTATTGAAAAAGTTGGACTCTATATTCCCGGAGGAACAGCTCCTCTTTTTTCAACTGTTTTAATGCTTGCATTGCCAGCTCAAATTGCAGGTTGTGAAGAAATAATTTTGTGTTCACCTCCTGATAAAAATGGAAAAATTCACCCTGCAATTTTGTATGCTGCGAAACTTTCGGGAATCACAAAAATTTATAAACTTGGAGGAGTGCAGGCAATCGGGGCAATGGCATTTGGTACAGAAACTATACCAAAAGTTGATAAAATATTCGGACCTGGAAATCAGTATGTAATGGCGGCAAAGCAAATTGTTAGCATGAATGATGTTTCGATTGATATGCCCGCAGGACCATCAGAAGTTGCAATAATTGCTGATGAAACCTCAGATTCTGCTTTTATTGCTGCCGACCTTTTATCACAAGCCGAACACGGTGTCGATAGCCAGGTTATTCTGGTAACATCCGACAAAAATTTAATCAACAAGGTTGAAGAAGAATTAACCTATCAACTTAATAATTTGCCTCGTAAAGGGATTGCTGAAAAAGCTCTTGCAAACAGCCGGCTTATTGTATTGGAAAATCAAAATGAAATAATTGAACTTATCAATCAATATGCACCCGAACATCTTATAATCGCAACAAAAGATTACCTGAGTATTTCTGAAAAAATTAAAAATGCAGGTTCTATATTCCTTGGAAATTATACTCCGGAAAGTGCCGGCGATTATGCATCAGGGACAAATCACACCCTCCCAACAAATGGATGGGCAAAATCGTACAGCGGTGTAAACCTCGATAGTTTTATGAAACAAATTACTTACCAGGAAATATCAGCAGAAGGATTACAAACATTGGGACCTGTAATTGAAACAATGGCTGAAGCAGAATTACTTCATGCACATAAAAATGCTGTAACTTTAAGGCTTAATAAATTAAATAAAAACAACTTCAATGGAGCTTGAAAAACTTCTCAGGAAGAATATAAAAAATTTAAAACCCTATTCATCGGCTCGCGATGAGTTTACCGGCGAAGCATTGGTTTATCTCGATGCCAACGAAAATCCGTTTAATAGCCCATATAATCGTTACCCTGATCCGCTACAAAGAAAAGTAAAAGAAAAAATTGCTAATCTTAAGCAAACTTCTGTTGAATCAATATTTTTAGGAAATGGTAGCGATGAGCCCATCGACCTTTTAATACGAGCCTTCTGTGAACCGGGTGAAGATAATCTGATTATTACCGATCCCACATATGGAATGTTTGAAGTAGCTGCAAATATCAATAATATTGAAGTAAGAAAAGTTTCATTGGATGAAAAGTATCAGTTGAATGCTGATGAATTTTTAAAAAAGGCAAACAAAAACTCAAAACTCGCATTTCTGTGTTCGCCTAATAATCCCACGGGGAATAGCATTAATAAAGATTCAATAGTTAAAATTATTAATGAATTTGAAGGATTAGTGATTTTAGATGAAGCATACATTGATTTTGTTCCTGAAAAAAGCTTTCTTCCAAACCTGAAGAAATACAGCAATCTTGTAATTCTTCAAACTTTCTCAAAAGCATGGGGAATGGCGGGCATCAGATTGGGAATGGCATTTGCATCGCAAGAAATTATACAGGTTCTGAATAAAATAAAATATCCTTATAATCTGAATGTTCTTGTTCAGCAAAAAGCACTTGATTTGCTTAATGATAATAATCAAAAAGATAAGTGGGTTAAAGAAATACTTAAAGAAAAAAAACAACTTTCGAAACAACTAATAGAATTGCCTTTTACAATAAAAGTATTTCCATCAGATGCAAATTTTCTATTAGTTGAAATGCACAATGCCCGTGGAATTTATGACTATTTGATTGAAAATAAAATAATTGTTCGGGATCGGTCAAAAGTACATTTATGCGAAAACAGCCTTCGGATTACAGTTGGAAATAAAGAAGAAAATGATATTCTTATAAATGCATTAAATGAATTAATTTAATTCTATAGAAATCATGAAAAACAAAGTATTTAACCTTGAGGATCGTTTAATAGAATTTGTAATTTCAATTAATGAAGTTGTAGAACAATTACCAAATACAAAACTTGGAAATCACATTGGTGGGCAGCTGATAAGATGTGGAACATCCCCGGCCTTAAATTATGGTGAAGCTCAATCTGCAGAGTCACAAAAGGATTTTATTCACAAAATGCTGATAATTTTAAAAGAATTAAAGGAAACGAGAATTTGCCTTAAAATCATCTTAAAAAAACCTTTGTTGGAAAAAGAAAAAATATTATCAGTCCTCAAAGAAAATGAAGAATTAGTTGCAATTTTTGCACAAAGCATAAAAACTGCTAAATCAAATTTATAAATGAAAATACTCAATAAACAATAATAAATTTTAAATATTCAATTATTTAAACTTTCTGATTTGAAAATTGAATGTTATGTATTGTATATTGTAAATTTCTTTAAAATATGAAAAGAGCATTATTTATTGACAGAGACGGAACACTAATTATCGAACCACCAAAAGACTATCAGGTTGATTCGTTGGAAAAACTTGAGTTTTACCCCAAAGTTTTCCGAAACCTAAGCCTGATTCAAAAAAATCTGGATTATGAATTGGTAATCGTCACCAACCAGGATGGATTGGGAACTGAAAGTCATCCGGAAAATAATTTCTGGCCGGCTCATAATAAAATGCTAAAAGGTTTTGAAAATGAAGGAATTATTTTTAATGATATCCTGATCGACCGTAGTTTCCCTGAAGATAATGCACCTACCAGAAAACCACGTACCGGGATGCTTACAAAATACCTTAAAGGCGGTTATGATCTGGCAAACAGTTTTGTAATTGGCGATAGGTTAACTGATATTGAACTGGCTAAAAACCTTGGAGCAAAGGGCATACTTTTAAATAAAAGTGAAATATCGGATGAGTTAGAAAAGACAGGATTAATAAATAATTGTGTTCTGGTTTCGGAAGATTGGGATGATGTATATAGTTGTGTTGCATCACCTTCACGTACAGTTTCTGTATCGCGAATTACCAAAGAAACAAATATTCAGGTTGAATTAAATTTAGATGGAACCGGAAATAATTCCATCTCATCTGGTCTCAATTTTTTCGACCATATGCTGGAACAAATCGGAAGGCACTCAGGTTGCGATTTAAAAATTCAGGTAAAAGGAGATCTGGAAGTCGATGAACATCACACAATAGAAGATACTGCATTGGCTTTAGGTGAAGTCTTTAGAAAAGCTATTGGAGATAAAAAAGGCATTGAACGTTATGGTTTTGCTCTACCGATGGATGATTGCCTGGCGCAACTAGCTATTGATTTTGGTGGCCGTCCATGGTTAGAATGGGATGTTGAATTTAAACGTGAAAAAATAGGAGATATGCCTACTGAAATGTTTTTTCACTTTTTTAAATCATTTTCAGATGCAGCACTTTGTAACCTCAATATTAAAGCGGAAGGAGCTAATGAACACCATAAAATTGAAGCCATTTTTAAAGCATTAGCAAAAGCTATTAAAATGGCAATTAAACGCGATATTTTCAATTTTGAATTACCATCTACCAAAGGATCATTATAAAATGAAAACAATAAAATCGTTGCAGGAAAAAAGGAATACAGCAATCCTATTAATATTTTGCCCCGACAAACAGGGTATTCTATCAACTGTTACTGAATTCCTGAATAAAAACAACGGGAATATCATTTACCTCGACCAGCATGTCGACAGGGAAGAAAAAATATTTTATATGCGTGTTGAATGGGAGCTTGAAGGATTTGCAATTCCGTCAGATAAAATTGGGGAATATTTTGAAACCTTAATTGGCTCCAAGTTACAAATGAACTGGAAGCTTTATTTTTCTGATAATACACCAAAGATGGCCCTATTTGTATCAAAAATGCCACACTGCCTTTTTGATATTCTTGCACGTTATACTGCCGGTGAGTGGGATGTCGAAATACCAATCATTATCAGTAATCATGAAAAATTAAAACCTGTAGCTGAACGCTTTGGAATCGATTTTTTTTATTTCCCGATAACAAAAGAAAATAAAGCCGATCAAGAACTAAAAGAAATTAAACTTCTTAAAGAAAAAAAAATCGATTTTATAGTACTTGCCAGATATATGCAGATTTTATCAGAAGAATTTGTTGCATTGTTCCCAAATAAAATAATTAACATACATCATTCATTCCTTCCTGCATTTGCTGGTGCAAAACCATATCATGCTGCCCACGAGCGGGGTGTAAAAATTATTGGAGCATCCAGCCACTATGTAACCAGCGACCTTGATGCAGGTCCAATAATTGAGCAGGATGTTACCCGATGCAGCCATATTGATACGGTACAAAAATTAATAAGAAAAGGGCGTGATTTGGAAAAATTCGTACTTTCGAATGCAGTTTATAAACATTTACAACGCAAAGTCCTGGTATTTAATAACCGGACAGTTGTATTTAATTAAAGATATTTCATATGAAGAATATTGCAATCTTTCTATTAGTAAATCTTTTTGCATTAACCATTTCAGCTCAACTTACTGAAATTCCACAACAGGAAATACCTGAAGAATATGGTTATATTGTTAAAATCGGACAGACTGTACCTGAATTTGAAATGGAATTAACAGATGGTTCAAAAGTAAAAATGAGTGAACTTCGCGGTAAAATTGTAATGTTACAATTTACAGCCAGCTGGTGTTCGGTTTGCAGAAAAGAAATGCCACATATCGAAAAAGATATCTGGCTCAAAAACAAAAACAACAAAGACTTTGCACTTTATGGATTAGACATGGATGAACCATTGGATAAAGTAAAACGTTTTGAAAAAGAGATGAAGATTACTTATCCTTTAGCACTCGATCCCGGAGCAGATATTTTCTATACATTCGCCGCGAAAGGTGCAGGTGTAACAAGAAATATTATAATAGACAAAAATGGAAAAATTGTTTATATGACAAGATTATTTAAACTGGAAGAGTTTGATGAGATGGTGCAAGTAATTGATTTATTATTAAAGTCGTGATTATAATAAATACCCTGAACTTGAGTTTAAAAAACATACCATAATGACTTAATGAATATAGTAATCATTAAATATAATGCCGGGAACATTGAATCGGTAAAAAATGCTTTATCAAGATTGGGGATTTCTGCGGAAATCACTGCTGACCATGATAAAATAAGAGCTGCCGATAAAGTAATTTTTCCGGGTGTTGGTGAGGCAAGCACTACAATGGCTTACCTTCGCAAAAAAGGACTCGATAAAATAATTATATCATTAAAACAACCTGTATTAGGAATTTGTCTGGGCCTTCAGTTAATGTGTTCTTATTCCGAAGAAAATAACACTACCTGTCTTGGCATTTTTGAGGAAGAAGTAAAACGTTTTATTCCTAACTTCGGAGAAGAATTTATTATCAAGGTCCCTCATATGGGTTGGAATGCAATTTACAACCTGTCAGATAAAATATTTTCAAACATATTAGAAAAAGAATACGTATATTTTGTACATTCATACTATGCTGCACTTGGGGAACATACTATTGCAACTTGCAAATATATCCTTCCATTTAGTGCTGCATTACAGAAAAATAATTTTTTTGCCACTCAATTTCACCCTGAAAAAAGCGGTAAATTGGGTGCTGAAATATTAAAAAACTTTATTGCATTAAAATAATCAAATATAAATGAACCGTTTAACTATTGTAAAGGTTGGTGGGAAAGTGGTTGAAGATCCCAAATCATTAAATAATTTTATTTCTGAATTTAAACAAATTTCGGGTAGTAAAATTTTGATACACGGAGGGGGCACATCTGCCACTAAGCTTGCTTCAAAACTTGGCATTGAAACTAAAATGATAGAAGGCCGAAGAATTACAGATGCTAAAATGCTTGATGTGGTGGTAATGGTATATGCCGGATTAATTAATAAAAACATTGTTTCAAAATTACATGTAGTTGGATGCAATGCAGCAGGATTTACAGGTGCTGACCTTGATTTGATAAGAGCAAAAAAGAGACAACATCCCGAAATTGATTACGGTTTAGTAGGTGATATTGAAGACGTTAACACGCTGGAATTAAGACTACTACTCGAAGAAGCAGTTGTGCCGGTTATTGCCCCAATTACCCACGATGGCAACGGACAGTTATTAAACACTAATGCTGATACTATTGCTTCAGAAATAGCCAAAGAGTTTTCTAATTATTACAACGTTTACCTTTTATATTGTTTTGAAAAAAGTGGAGTACTTAAAGATCAAAAAAACGAAAAAAGTGTAATTCCGCATTTAGATTATAATACCTTTTCAAATCTGAAAGAAAACGGAATAATAGCTTCAGGTATGATTCCCAAACTGGAAAATGGCTTTTACGCAAAAAGAAATGGAGTAAAAGAAGTAATTATTACAAATACAAGTAATCTTGCAACAGGGAAAGGCACTAGGTTACAATTAGAAATAAAACAATAATTCTCAAACAAATAACATACTTCAGAACCTTCAAAGCAATTATTCGTAAAGAACATAAGACCAGAATAAAAAAAGTATATATTTTTAAACTTTTTTATTAAGTTAACGCTTTGAATTTACCTTAAAACAAATTGCTAAGGTAAATGTTATTTATTGTAGATTATAAGGCTTTGAGATAGCATTTATGGAGGAAAAAGATTGTGATAATTGTGTAGAAGAGTGC
>JABMQB010000119.1 GCA_013203525.1 Mariniphaga sp. | reverse complement strand
TGAAATTACAGAGATTATTAAAACCAAATCAGTTGGGCAATCGGTATTTTATATTATCCTGTTATTACTGGCTATGCTGGCCATATTTGATACGCAGGTTCTTTCAATTTTTCGGCGTCAGAAAGAAATCGGGACTTATGTTGCACTGGGATATACCCGCCGTGAAGTGGTGTGGTTATTTACCGTTGAAGGTGCAATGCATTCAGTCTTAGCGGCTTTTGTTTCAGCAGCTTATGGAATTCCATTCCTTGCCTGGCAGGCAAAAATTGGATGGACACTACCTGTTGATGCAGGCGATTATGGTATGGCAATGGCACAGACACTTTATCCGATGTATAGTTTTGGTTTGGTTCTTTCAACAATATTAATTGTTATGCTGACCACAACTGTTGTGAGTTATTGGCCATCGAAAAAGATTGCAAAAATGAATCCAACAGAAGCTTTAAGGGGGAAAATACAATGATTAAGTTTTTATTATTAGGATTGTTACGTGACAAAAGCCGGAGCCGATTGCCCGTGCTTGTAGTTGCAACAGGCGTTATGCTTTCGGTGTTGATGCATGCTTATGTGACTGGGGTGATGGGCGATACCATTGAAATGAATGCAAAATTTTCGACAGGGCATGTTAAGATAATGACCAATGCGTATGCCGATAATGTTGATCAGGTTCCGAACGATCTTGCTTTGATGGAGGTTACTTCATTAATTGATACGTTGGAAAGCAATTTTCCCCAAGTTGAATGGGTTCCGAGAATAAAATTTGGTGGGCTAATTGATGCGCCTGATGAGAATGGAGAAACCAAAGCCCAGGGACCAGCAATGGGAATGGGGCTTGATTTATTATCAACGGATAGTGGAGAAAATGAAAGGCTGAAAATCTCTGAATCGATGGTGAGGGGAGCTATGCCATCTACAGCTGGCGAAGTTTTATTAAGTGAAGAGTTTTCGCAGAAACTAAAAGTTAATCCTGGCGATGATGTAACCCTGATTGGATCGACCATGAACGGAAGTATGGCCATGTATAATTTTAAGGTTGCAGGAACTGTTCAGTTTGGCTCGGCGATGCTCGACCGTGGAACTATCATTGCTGATATTGAAGATGTAAGGTTAGCCCTCGATATGACTGATGCATCTGGTGAAATAACCGGATTTTTTGAATCCAGTTATTACGATAATGAAAAAGCAACTTTGGTTGTTAATTCATTTAATAAAGAATATAATGACGCATCGGATGAATATTCACCTCTTATGTTGAGCCTGCGGGATCAGGATAATATGTCGATGTTTGTTGATATGTCGCAGGGTATGACCTGGATGGTAACTTTTATTTTTATGTTTGCCATGTCGCTGGTACTGTGGAATGCAGGCTTATTAGGCGGTTTGCGTCGCTACGGGGAAATAGGGGTGAGGCTTGCTATTGGTGAGGAAAAGAAGCATGTTTATATAACCATGATTGCCGAATCGGTAATGATTGGAATTATGGGGTCGATTCTAGGTACTGCTCTTGGTTTGTTTTTTGCATACCTGATTCAGACTTATGGTATCGATATAAGTGGGATGATGCAGGGAGCTTCTTTGATGATGCCTTCCAAAATCAGGGCACATATCACTCCGGTCGATTTTTATATTGGTTTTATACCGGGAGTAATTTCTACTGTAATAGGTACAGCACTTTCAGGTATTGGGATTTTTAAACGAAAAACAGCACAATTATTTAAAGAACTGGAAGCATAAATAGTAACTAGTTACGAGTCTAGAGTAATTAGTTAATAAACTCGAAACTCATGACTAAAAACTTAAAAAAATGAAATCAATCATAACAACCATATTAGTAGCCATAGTATCCTTAAGCTTTGGCCAGCCCAATGCCGATGAAATACTCGACCGGGTAGATAAAAACATGTCATCAGAAAACAGGATATTTGAATCATCGATGACAATCCACGGAAAAAGGAAAAGCCGTACCATGACATCAGTTTCTTACTCGGTAGGCGATAAAAAATCGTTTTCCGAATATCTTACACCGGCTCGTGAGCAAGGTACAAAAATGCTTAAACTCGAAAACCAACTTTGGATTTATTCTCCTTCAACCGACCGTACTATACAAATTTCGGGGCATATGCTACGCCAATCGGTTATGGGCTCCGACCTGTCTTATGAAGATATGATGGATGACCGGAAGCTGACAGATATGTATAACGCCGCAGTTGTGGGCAACGAGGAAATTGATAGCAGGCAAACATGGATATTGGAGTTAACAGCTAAAGTGGACGATGTTTCGTATGCCAGCCGTAAAGTCTGGATAGACTCAGAAAGGTATGTTCCATTAAAAGAAGAATTGTTTGCTAAAAGCGGGCAGTTATTAAAACGTTCAACTTTAAGTGATGTTGTTCAAATCGAGGGGCGATGGTTCCCACGTATTATTGTTTATAAAGACATGCTAAAACAAGGAGATGGTACAGAATTCAAAATTACCAGTATCAAGTTTAACCAGGATATTGAGGAATATCTGTTTACAAAGGCGGCGTTGAAACAATAATGTGTTTTGGTATTTGATAACTTTTGTTGTAACATCAAAGCCTAATTCCCGTATTGCTTTTTATATTATAATTATTTAATCCTAAAAATCAATACACCATGCCTTACCTTAATAATGAAATCAAAAAAATCTGCCGCGATAATTTTAAAAAGAAAAATATTACCTTTTACCTTGGCGCAGGTGTATCAGTTGATAACAACCTGCCATCATGGGAGAAACTGATACTGGCGATGTATTTTTCTACTATTAGTAAGCAGGAAATGAATGGGTGGAGGCCTTATTCCAATTACCTGTATGCTATTGCCGAGTGGTACCTGAAAAACAGTTCAGAGCCGCTTGAAATTATAGCTCGTAAAATTCAAAAATATTTTGTCGACCAGGATCATAGTGAGTTTATTGATCTTCTACATACAACATTATACGGTAGTATGATTGATGACTATAATGTGCCTTATCCGTTTATTAATGGAGATTATATCAGGTATGAAAATCAAACATTAAAAGCAATTGCTGAATTGTGTGAATTACCTCATAGGGGCATAAATTCTGTAATTACATACAATTACGATAACCTGCTCGAGATTGCTTTAAAGGGCTTTCTTCACAAATCAATTTACGCTGCAAACCAATCATACGAAGAAGAACTCCCAATTTTTCATGTACACGGTTATGTCCCACTAGATAATTATACCGATAGTTCTCATGGATCTGAAATTATTTTTACCGAAG
This sequence comes from Mariniphaga sp., assembly GCA_013203525.1. Classification (GTDB taxonomy): domain Bacteria; phylum Bacteroidota; class Bacteroidia; order Bacteroidales; family Prolixibacteraceae; genus JABMQB01. The sequence continues at coordinate 3,750 of JABMQB010000119.1, read as the reverse complement.
ACCAATATCATCAGATTTCAAATAATGCTTATAATTGGTCAAACCTGATACAGGTTCAGAAAATGTCAAATTCAGTTGGCATTATGGTTGGTTTATCTCTTTCGGACAGGAATATGCGAAGACTATTGGATGCAGTTAGGAATTCACCCATAAATAACCGTAATTATGCTCTGTTGCAGATTCCCGATCAAAGCCCACCAAAAGAGGATGTCCTGGATGATATCCATGAAAGGGCTAAAGAGCTTCTGGATAAATTTCGAAGAAGTGGGATAAAAAGTGAGCAAATGGAAGGAGGCAGTATATTTTTCAGCCATCCGGGAATAAAATCCGATTATCCGGGAATAAAATCAAGTAGGATGGGTACAAACGACCCTATTTATCAGCAAGAAATTTCAGGGATTATTGAGCAGGTTAAAATACTTGAACGTGGTCAACAGGAATTTGTTTTAGGGCAGTTAGGAATTGAACCAATTTGGTTCGAAAAATTCGAACACATTCCTGCAATATTGAGTGAAATGTTTTTGGATTAGAAATCAGTTATTGTTTTTTAAAAGCTCTCAATGCCTTCCGCGAAGCCCGGTCTACTAAAGTAAATATTCGGGCAATTTCATCTTTTTGTTTTGAACGCTGATGTCCCTGCACTTTAACAAATTCACATTCCAATTGATCGGTGATGTGATAAAATTCTTTATACAACTCTGCATTAGTAATTTTTCGGTTATTTTTTGAATGATAATCAGTCTTTTCAAAACGTTCACGTCTTTCGGGCAAGCCAATAATATTCTGTGAATCAGTATAGATAATTACTTTTCTACCTGAAAGTTCAATTTCACTCAGTGCCCACAGCAACGTTTGTAACTCAAGTTTTGTAGAAGTTGTATTTTCAAAGGTTCTCACTTTTATTCCAGCTTTTAATGATTCTAAAGGAATGCTTTTTTCTGTAACAATCAGATAAGCCCCATAACCAGCATTGGTTTTGGTATTTACACTACCATCAGTAAAAAGTAAAACTTCAATCATTTAATACCATAACTAGAATAATCGAGAAAAAGCCCTGGGATTTTTTGATTCAAACTCCATTTTCTTTCCGGAAGTAGGATGAATAAATGAAAGGCTTTGTGCATGGAGCCCAAGCCTTTTTATAGGATGAGTTGCAGCACCGTATTTTTTATCTCCAACAATTGGATGCCCGATATCCATCATGTGCACACGAATCTGGTTTTTACGTCCTGTTTCAAGATTTACCTTTAGTAACGAATAATACTTGTTCTTTTTAATAACCTTAAAATGCGTAACAGCTTTTTGCCCTTTTTCAGGATTTTGTGATGAATGCATTTTAAATGAATTCCCTTCAAAAAGATATGAATTTATAGTTCCTTTGGATTCTTTGACTTCACCCTCAACCACTGCAATATAAGCTCTTTCAATTATTGTTTCATTCCACGATTCCTGCAATTGAAATTTTACTTCTTCACTTTTGGCAAATAACATAAGCCCAGACGTTTCGCGGTCGAGGCGATGCACAATAAATATCTTATTCGCTGGATTTTGTTTCTTTACATGAATACTGAGCATGCTATAAATCGTGGCTTGTTTTTCTTTATCGGTTGCCATAGAAAGCAACCCTGCCCGTTTTTCAACCACTATCAGGTCATGGTCTTCATGTATAATATTATAATCGCGAAATTCCTTCTCCTTCGGAATTCGTTCAGAACTAAATTCAATTTTTTGACCTTCGCGAATAGGTTCGTTATACTGTGTAACAACCTCCCCATCAACTAAAACCTGTTTGTTTTTTAATAAAGATTTAATGTTATTTTTACTCTTATGAGGCATTTTTGCAATCAGAAATTCCAAAAGGAGAGTTTCTTCAGAAACAAGTAAAAATGTTTCTTTTTTTAATCCGGGATTGGACCTGTTTTTGCTGAATTTTCGATTCATGAAATTTAATTACAAATATTGAAACAAAAGTACCCTAATTAATCGGTGTTTTTTTATCACGCGTAAAACTTTTTAAAAAAAGAGAATCGGATGTATTAGAAATTATAAAACGCCCCTTTTATTAAGCATAATTCATACCTTTGGTTGTAAATCCAAATAAATCAACATTATGAAACCTTTTCTACTTATACTTCTGATAATGATTATTGTTTCCAGTGCTTGTGTGAATAATCAGAAAAACAAAAACTCAAAGAATGAATCTGAGGTTACTGTTGATAGTATTGTAGTTGCTAAAAAAGTATTTGAAAGTAATCCAAGCTTAATTGAATATGAAGTTCCGGTATTTCGTGGTACAAATATGAAACATGGTGTTCAGAAACGTTTTTATCAACATGGAAGCCTTTATTCAGAAATCCCATATAGTTATGGAAAAAGGCAAGGTGTTGCATATACCTATTATCCGGATGTTGCAAAAGTGAAACCGGTTGTTTGGAAAGAGCAAACATATAAAAATGATGCTCTAAACGGAATCTGTAACCGATATCATAAAAATGGTGTACTTCAAGCTGAATATGAATATAAAGATGGATTGACTGCTATAGGTTTAAAAGAGTTCAAAGATTCTGGCAAACCTGTTAAACTTCCCGATCTCATTGTAAATTCGAATAGGGCAGGGGCAAATATTTATATCACAGCACAATTATCGAATAAAGCTAAAAAAGTTGATTTTTATTTGGGCGACCTGGTTGAAGGAAAATATTTGCCTGATGGTTTAAAGGGCTTGCAAGTTGTTAGAGGGCTTGGTGAAGTACTTGTTCCTGTAGATACAAAGAGTGTTACTATTACAGCTGTTTATTTTACGCAATACCGGAATAAATATATTGTTTCAAAAACAATTACTTTATAGCCACGCGGTGTGAAAACCATGTAGTTCAAATCAGATTATTTATTTAGTTACTTTTATACCGTTTGCCAACGGGTTGTATTTTTATAGTTAATTAGGTATTCTTCGTAATCTGGATTTTCCTGTGGCATAGTATTATTAGGTACTAAATAATTATGATTTATAAAGAAATTATTCTTTATTCGATTAATCATAAAAGTAATTTGTAATTTTAAAGTTTTCATTTTTTAAGTTTTAAATGTTACCAACTAAATGATGTTTTCAGAATGTTCAAGCCGTTTTAAAAGAACAGCAACATTTGAGTACATAGAAGTGTTCTGAACTACTATGTTATCAGGCAATTTCAGGTATGCCGGTGTTAAGTTCCAGATTGCTTTTATGCCGGCTTTTACCATTTCATCAGCAGCCGATTGTGCAACTGATCCAGGTGTTGTTAATATTCCTATTGTTACGTCCAGGCGTTTAACCATTTCACTGAAGTTTTTCATGTTAAGGACATTTACCTGCCCTGTTTTACTTCCGATTTTTTCAATGGAAACATCAAAGGCAGCAAGAATTTTTAAGCCTAATGTCTGGCCTGCCTGATATGCCATAAGTGCTGATCCCAGGTTCCCGGCTCCGACAAGAAAAGCTTTATTTACTTTGTTAAAACCCAGGTATTCCTCAACAAAATGTATTAATTCATATATATTATAACCAATTTTTGGCCGTCCCCTAATGCCTGTGTAAGCCAGGTCTTTAACAACTTGAGTAGGATCAAGGTTTAGCTCTTTGGCAATAGCCGGAGCAGATATATTCATCGCGCCTTCTTCACGCGCTTTAATTAAATAGTGCAAGTATACCGGCAACCTTTTTATTGTTGGTTCCGGAACTTGTTTTATGTCTTTTTCTTTTTGCATCACTAT
>JABMQB010000118.1 GCA_013203525.1 Mariniphaga sp. | reverse complement strand
GGTGAGAAGAAATTATATTTTTAATATTATTAAAGAAATTTTTCAACGATACGGTTACCTCCCGATTGAAACTCCTGTAATGGAAAATCTTTCAACTTTGACGGGAAAATATGGTGAAGAAGGAGACAAGCTTTTATTTAAAATATTAAATTCAGGAGATTATTTTTCTAAAGTCAACATCCGGGACAAACCCGGCCTGACTTCCAATAAATTAACACCTTTAATTTCTGAAAAAGGATTACGATTTGATCTAACGGTTCCGTTTGCAAGATATGTTGTCCAGCACCGTAATGACATTACTTTTCCGTTCAAACGTTACCAGATACAGCCCGTATGGCGAGCCGACCGCCCTCAAAAGGGTCGCTATCGCGAATTTTATCAATGTGATGTGGACGTTATCGGAAGCAAATCATTATTAAATGAAGTTGAACTTGTTCAAATTATTGATGATGTGTTTGATAAACTTAAAATTTCTTCAATTGTAAAAATTAACAACCGTAAAATTTTAAGCGGCATCGCAGAAGTTATCGGAGAAGGTGATAAAATTGTTGATATAACCGTTGCCATTGATAAGCTTGATAAAATCGGTATAGAACAGGTTAATGAAGAATTAGCTTTAAAAGGAGTTTCTAAAAAAGCTATAGAACAAATGCAACCAATAATTAATCTGAAAGGAAAACTGAAGGAAAAATTTCCTAAACTTATGGAAATCTTAAAGAATTCGAAACTCGGGATGGAAGGCATTGAGGAAACAATACAAGTCATGAAACAACTAAAAGACTTGAATATAAAGGCAAAATTTCAGTTAGATTTAACACTTGCCCGCGGATTGGATTATTATACAGGAATAATAATTGAGGTTAATGCGAAAGATGTCCCTATCGGAAGTATATGTGGTGGCGGACGTTATGACGACCTGACAGGCATTTTCGGTTTGCCCGATATTTCAGGTGTCGGAATATCTTTTGGCGCGGACAGGATTTATGATGTTATGAAAGAACTCGACTTATTTCCTGAAGAAAGCCGTACCACAACACAAATAATGTTCGTTAATTTCGGTAAAGAAGAAGAAAAATATTGCCTTTCTTTACTTTCAGAAATCCGTAATGCAGGTATCAATGCCGAAATATATCCTGAGCCGGTTAAAATAAAAAAGCAAATGTCGTATGCCAATAATAAAAAAATTCTCTATGTGGTTTTAGTTGGAGAAAATGAAATGAAAGATGAAATCCTTACAGTTAAGAATATGAATACAGGAGAACAGGTGAAATTATCTGTTTCTCAATTCATCAATGATTTATTAAAAAATAAAACCGTGTAAATAAATATTATATACTTTTGCACTTCAAATAAAATATAATTCAAATGCAAAACTGGATATTAAAATTTATAATCAAAATAAACAGGACAGCACTTTATTAACCAATCTTTATCTTTGCAAAATTTTACTTATCACCTATTTCGCAAAGAATTCCAATACTTTTAATCAATAAAAATAATTTTTCAACATATAAATATAATAAATAGCTTAAATAAAAATATAGGAGAAAATAAAATGACATTAATAATAAAAGGTTCAGGATTAACAATAGAGGATGTGGTTAATGTAGCACGTAACAACGAAAAAGTTGAACTTCATCCCGACGCAATAAAAAGAATAAATGTATGCAGGGCAATGCTTGAGAAAAAGATTGTTGCAGGAGAAATCATGTATGGCGTAAATACAGGAATCGGAGAGTTTTCCGAAATGGTTTTAAATGATGACCAGATAAAAGATTTTCAAAAATACCTGGTTTACAATCATGCTGCAGGTATTGGCGAGCCATTTCCAATTGAATATGTGCGGGGCGCAATGCTTGGCAGGATTAACGTGCATGCTCACGGCAATTCAGGTTCACGTCTTGAAATTACACAAACTCTGGTTGATATGTTAAATAAAGGTGTAACTCCCTGGGTTTGTGAAAAAGGTTCAGTTGGTGCATGTGGCGACCTTGCCCCTATGTCACAAATAGCATTATTGATGATGGGCGAAGGAAAAGCATACTATAAAGGCAAATTATATGATGGTAAAGAAGCTCTTGATAAAGCAGGAATTCCTGTACCGGGATTACAAGCGCGTGATGGATTAGCAACTATCAATGGCTCAAATGTACTTACAGCCATGAGCGCTATATTTCTTTACGACGCCAACAGGTGGTTAAAACAAGCAGAAATCGGTGCTGCTATGTCATTGGAAGCCTTGAAAGCGAATATGAAACCCTATACAGCTAAGTTGCATGAAATACGCGGTTTTAAAGGTGCTATAAAATGTGCAAATGCAATCAATAAATTAGTTGATGGCGGCGACCTTAAAGAACAAATAGTAAAATGTAAAGTTCAGGATGCTTATTCTATGAGGTCAACACCACAGGTTATTGGTGCTGCTCTCGATGCACTTGTTTATGCCCGTTCACAGGTTGAAATTGAACTGAATGGTGTTGGC
>JABMQB010000117.1 GCA_013203525.1 Mariniphaga sp. | reverse complement strand
TATCACATAGTTTATTTATATTATAATAGGGTTTACCAGCTATAAGGTCGAGAAGACCTTCCGAAGCTACCTTTCCTAATCCAACCTCTCTTTCATATATTCCAAAGCTTCCCTCTTTGGACAGGCCTAATTTCATAACCTCCCAACTCAGCGGTTTTGGAGCTGGCAACATTTCGGATAAGAGAGTATTGCACCAAATTGTCTTTTGATCATAAGATTTTGTCCTAAGCTCTTTGATAAGATTTTTTATAACATCTTTGTTCCGATCTAAGGTCGTAATATCTCTGGTTTGGAAAATATAGATGTTTTTATTTGCAATGCCCCACTCAATATCCTGGGGACACCCAAAATATGACTCAAGTTTCAAACCAATTGATGCCAGTTTTTTTATTTGCTCATCAGAAATACACTGTTGTTTTCTTTTATCACCTGCCACCTGAATTCGCTTTATTCCTTTTGGTAGCTGCACGATCTTTATATCCTTGTTGCTAATCTTTTTAAGCTTAATATCCTCATTGGCTTTGTTTACTATATACTCATCTCCGACAACCTGTTCAGAAACTATGGCCTCGCCTAATCCCCAACTTGCATTTAAAAAAATCTCATCTCTCTCATTTGATACCGGATTAACTGTAAACATTACACCAGACTTCTTACATGCGATCATGGGTTGTATTATCACAGCCATTAAGGCTTTTAAATGATCTATATTTCTTTTCTCCCTATAAACCAAAGCATGGGGATTCCATAATGATGCCCAGCATTTCTTCACACTAAGAAGTAATTCCTCAATACTATTAATACCTAGATATGTATCATATTGTCCTGCAAAAGAGCTGTCAGGCAGATCCTCATAGGTGCAGGAAGACCGAACAGCAAAGTGGATGGTTTTTGTTTTAGTTCGTAGTTTGTTATATGAAACAGTTATATCATCTTTTATTTGTTCAGGTATTTTTTGATTTACAGTTGCTGCCTTCATTTTTTCAGCAGCACCATTTACCGAATCATAATCATCATAATTGATTTTCCCAAGTATATCCGATAAATATTTTTCCAGACCGGATTCTTGCACAAATTCCTGATATGCCGTTGTGGTTATACAGAATCCAAATGGGACATTCATTTTCATGTTGTGCAATTCCCCCAGATTCACAAACTTGCTTCCCACAAGTTGCAAGTCGGTCTTTTCAACTTCATCCAACCATTTTAAAAGGATTTTCATTTCAAGAGTTTTTATACAATTTACATATAATCCTTAACACACACGTAATCCCATCGCACTTTTTAAGGCACTTGGTATCATTATTTAAAAGTGATTCCAAATATTTTCTGGGGTACAGATATTAAGGTTTTAGAGTTTTATAATTGACTATACTGCTAATATCCGCTTTATGTGACCCAAAAGTGTTATCTCAATTTTCATATTCTTCATTCATATTAGTTTAAAGAATAATGATAATCAAATTCAGATTTGAAACAAGCCAAATAATAAAAATAAAGGGATTATCAAGATATAGCCAATTTGTTTATTGCTCTAATTTGGTGATGCGTCGTAGTTATAGCACTGGATATAGATATTCCAGGAACCATCGGTATGTTTTTTCAGGACATCCAACTCTTTGCCAATGCTAATAGTGGTCTCACCGCTTTCCTTAGGAGTTACGTAATACTTCCAGCTTGAACGGACAAATGCCCGGTCACCAAGTACCTCAACTTCTTCCACAGTGTATGGGAGTTCCAGGTCGAATGCAGTGAACAAACCCTCGATTATTGGCCGAATCTCCTCTTTCCCCATGGCAGCGGGAAATCCCGGCGGCATTACTACTGCGTCCTCGGTGAAGATGGATAGGTAAAGCTCTACATCTCCAGTCTTTACAGCATTAGTGGACTGTTTGTACAGAGCATTAATCACAGCAATGTCGGCTTCTGCATCAACTTCTTCCTTCTGCTGAGTACAACTTAGAGTAAGACATATCACGAGAATTAAAGGTAAAATGGTGAATTGAAACATTGATTTTTTCATGATCTCTGGATTTTTAGGTTAATCACATAAATTACTAAAAAATAATGACTTATGCAACTCATATTGTGTAAGTCTTAACACATACGTAATCCTCATCTCACTTTTTAAGGCAGTTGGTATCATTAAGTAAAAGTGAGTTCAAATATTTTCTGGGGTACAAAAAAGGGACAACCTTTCAGAAAGCCCCAAATATTTATAGTTGACCCCCTCTTTTATTCTCCCCCTAATTTTAGGGGGAGTGGGCATCGAAGATGGTTGAGGGGGTAAATAAGATTAATACAATTTGCTCAAAGCTCCTTTCCCAAAGCTAATTGATCAACTCTACAAACAGCCCATCATTTGTATTATCAACTTTAGCCAGTTTATTTTTTGTCAGCCCTTTAATTGCTTTATCCCACTTTTTATTGCTCAACCTGGATTGAGTTTTAAGCTCGTTTAAATTAACAGGTGAGTTTTCTTTTAAAAGGTTTAGAACCACCTTTTCATCGTCGGTTAATTCAACGGTTTTTTTCTCAGGCCGCATTTGCGGAAAGAAAAGCACATCCTGTATAGAAGGGTTGTTGGTCATAAACATTGTCAGCCTGTCGATGCCCATTCCCATACCCGAAGTTGGTGGCATACCGTATTCCAGTGCTCGTAAAAAATCCTGATCGATAAACATGGCTTCATCATCGCCTTTTTCCGAAAGTTTCATTTGCTCTTCAAAACGTTCACGCTGGTCGATAGGGTCGTTTAACTCGGAGTAGGCGTTGGCAATTTCTTTACCATTAACCATTAGTTCAAAGCGTTCGGTCAGCTCCGGATTATCACGGTGCTTTTTGGTTAATGGCGACATCTCTTTTGGATAGTCGGTAATAAAGGTTGGTTGTATGTAATGGTGTTCGCATTTTTCACCAAAAATTTCATCAATTAACTTTCCTTTCCCCATTGTTTCATCTACTGCAATTCCCATAGATTGAGCAGCCTCAAATAATTCTTTTTCAGATTTCCCAGTAATATCAAATCCTGTAAAATTTTTAATGGCATCAGTCATTGTAACTCTTGCATATGGAGCTTTAAAGCTTACTTTATGTTCACCAAAAGTTGCATCCGTTGTTCCGTTTACTTCATTTGCACAATGTTCTAATAAGTTTTCGGTAAATACCATCATCCAATTG
>JABMQB010000116.1 GCA_013203525.1 Mariniphaga sp. | reverse complement strand
CAAAAGGAGGACATCTAGGCTGGTCTGGTAAATCAGGAGATACGAATGGACAAGCTCATTTACATTTTCAGGTTTGTTTGAAATCCGGATTGTGTTCTTCAAAAACAGGCGAATATACCGTGCCTGGGACGAGAATGATCTATTCTAACGCTGGGATGATTACATTAGGAATTATATTGGAAAATATCTATCAAAAATCTTATGTAAATCTTTTAAAATATTATATCACTGAACCCTTGGGTATGGATAATACGGAAATTGTTTATTATAAGTCTGATACAGTGAGTTATACTAAAGGCTATGATAGGAATGGAAATATTATGCCTCATATTACTTTTCAAATTGCAGGAGCGGCTGGAGGAATAAAATCAACAACAAGTAATTTGATAAAGTACATAGAAGAAAATATTGAGAGAAAAGATGAAGCTATTAAATTATCTCATAAGAAATTTTTTGGGAATAGTCAGCATTTAATAGGTTTGGGGTGGCATATAAAACCAACATCAAAAGATGGCGTTGAATTATGGCATGATGGTGGCGAACCTGGATTCAGTAGTTATATTGTTATAATTCCTGATAGTAATATTGGGATTATCTGTTTAGCTAACCAGCGTGGTAGACAATATCAATTTTCTAAATTTAGTAAAGCTGTCATCGATAGTCTTATAGAACTGTAATTGTTTTTTCTAACACTACCACCAACAATAAATATCGGTTGGATATGCATCAAAAAACTGGACACTATGATAAGCTATGCAGCTAATTTTTAATTATTGTTTAAAATTTCAAATAATCGTCATCCACTTCACCGGTATATTTACCCACGCCAATAATTTGACACCGGTTATGTGATTTGTTGTTATCATAATTTAAATATCAGCTATTATTGTTAACAAATCACCGACACTTTTTATTACAACAACGAAATAATTAGGTACAATACGAAAGCTTTCATACATTTAGTTAAACTTCAAAAGCAATTAAAAATGAAAGCCAGGATTTTTTCAACTTTTCTAATTATCATATTATTTTTTTCAGGATGTGTAGTTTTTTCATTTTATCCGTTATATACCGAAAAAGACCTTTTTGAGAATGATCTATTAACCGGTACCTGGGTCGATGATGATCAAACAGAATGGATGTTTGAACACCCTCTCAAAAATAAAAACAAGCCTGAATCGGCTGATAAAACTTCATATAAATTAACTCTACAATATAAAGAATTTGAAAATTCCGGAGATTCTTCATTTGATGTTAAGGTGGTAAAACTCGATAATAACTATTTTCTTAATTTCTATTTAAATGAATACTATGATGGGGAATTTTTTGATTTTGCACAATTTAGTGTTATCCCTGTGCATACCTTTGCAAAGGTTGAATTTGAAGATGATGTGGTAAAAATAAAATGGTTTGCCCAAGATTGGTTGAGAAATTTGAGCGAACAAAATAAGATCCGAATTCATTACGAAAAAAATGATGATTATATTCTACTAACTGCAAAACCAAAGGAATTACAGAAGTTTGTTACAAAATATGTAAATTCGGATGAGCGTTTTTTTGAGGGTGGCATAGCGGATACTGAAATTGTACTGGAACGAAAATAAGTGATAAATAAAATTGTAAATATATTGGACAGGATTTCCCAGAACAGGATATTACAACTACCTAATCTATAATGTAATACCTATTAATTCATTAACTCATTCACTCCACCAGTTAATAAACCCACACCAATTATCCGACATTAAGAATGTGATTTAGAATCCCAATTTTTGGGGATATCTGTGGTTCGATTCCTATATTCTCAATGGGTTAGGAGATTAAAATCCGTGACTTCTTTTTTTCTGCCAAGAATCAGTAAGGCAGATAATCCTTAATCCGGATTCAACGAACTTTATACCGCTTGGAGTACCTGGCAATAAAAATCAAAACAAATGCAATTATGTTTGAACTAATAGAAAAAAGCAACGCAATTGATATACTGCGCGTTTCTGCCTTATCCCAATAAGCTGCGACTCCGTCAAGACCTATTAATCCAATTACCAACGGAATAATCCCACAGGCAACCAAAAGTTCCTTGTTTATTCGTTTCCCGCGACCGTGAATACGAATCGTCCAGTATATTCCCACTATGATTAACAGGTAGATTACTGATACTACACTTTCAACTATTATAGTCGCATTGGAATAGGGTTGCGGAACATGAACGTGGACGAGTGGAATAACCCGTAATGTGATAACAAGGATCGAAAAAATAATGAATCCGATAGCCATGTACAGAATTTTTGCAAAACTACTTTTTTGTACCATAACATTTCCTTTAAAATTAAATTTATAGGTGAACACAGGATTAATAAAATTACGAAATTCGAGCTATAAAATAAGATTTATATAGTTCTCAGTTAATATTCTGGTGTGGCAAGATTCCAATTAACTTATCAAAAACCTTAGTTTTAACAACAAATTTATCGGTATCCATCCCTTTCTCCTGTTCAATCCTGACACAACCGAAAAAATTTAAAAACCTATCAAAAGTCCTAATTGAATAACAATGTCCTGCATACCGTTCTTTCGTTGTATAAGTGGGATCTGTGATATTATCCAGCAACATGGGGTAGGCTTTAAAATATTTATCGCTGTAAAATTTATCTGTTCGTTTTTTACTGCCATACTTATTTAATAGAATCAAAGAAAAACCAAATCCAAGCTGACCAATATTGTTTTCACCATAACCATCAAGGTGAGCCCAATTAAATTTCTTCCCGTAGATTTTCAAAATTAATTGGCATAATTTAGAATCATCACTTAGAACCTTCTCCCCTTTCTTAGTCAAGCTGAGTTTGTTATTACGTTTTTTCGCAAGACCGGATATCTCAATTAAAACCCGTGCAACATGAATACCGGTTGAATCCATCTCCCGGATAAGTTTTGAGATACCTGATTCAATGTGATCTTCCTTCATGAATCCTTGGTCGTATAATTCCTTCACAACCTTGGTTGGAAGAAATCCCATTTTGGTTAGTTTTAATTCTCCGGCACGAGAGATTATATCTGCGAGATATTTTATTTGGTTAAGAATGGGGATTAGTTTATAATCGTCAACTTTCAATTTCCTTAGTTTAACAGGACTTTTATTCCCAAATGTATCATAAAGGATATGTTGCATTTCATTAGGAGAATAACCTTCAAATTCAGAGATTGGTCTGTCATTCTGCGTGTGCATGAAATTGTTTAAATGACCTTGTATTTCATCGAGTGTTTCCATAAAAACGGTTATGTGGTTGTACTTTCAGTTAATCTTGCCATATCAATCTGTTTTCAAGTATATAATCAAACATTTCATCATATAAAATAAGCTGCATATCGAGGATATTATCAAAATCCACCCTTGGCTCTGGAAAATTATCAGAAATGGAACCATGGCAGCATTCATAAGTGAACGGCATTGTCCCAGAAACATGGTGAAGGGCACTTATCATGTTAAACATTGTTTCAGGTGGGAATTCTTTATCTTCACTTTTAACCGACCAAAACCAATCACCAGGTCTGTGTAAAAGGTTTACTTCTTTATATCTTTGATT
>JABMQB010000115.1 GCA_013203525.1 Mariniphaga sp. | reverse complement strand
CAACAACCTGATTTTTGTAATTCTTTTTGGATGAACTTTTCTATGGATTCCCCGTGAAGGTTCTGATGTATGTTTTTCTTTCGTTGATTGCAGTCCTTCAACCGGGTTCAGATAAGAAATGTACCATTCAATTATTGTGGTCAGGTTTATTAGCACCGGTTTTACCTGCTTCAATTCAAACTCCTTTGGATGTGCTCCAAAAGTCGACATGCTGTTTACATTCAGCATGGAAACGATGATGTTGTGCGGAACTTTTTCCTCCTTGTTCAACTTATCAATAATTCGCTGAAGTGGTTCTGTTCCCCGGTGCCTTTTAAGTTCATGTTCACACAAGTCGGTAACAATTACCTCCAGGCATCTTCGGGAATAAACCAGCAACATGTTTTCATCATCGGTAGCAATTAAACGTTCCAACTCCTTTTCAAGGGCGGGAAGATTCCCCTGTATGGATTCGTAAACTTTTTTCAACTCTTTTATCTCGGCTAACCAAATACTCATGTTGGGGAAGTTTAATTATTTGATTCTGTTTTTATTTCAGGAAGTCCCATTTTATTCAGAATTTCAATAAACCGCGGATTATTATACAATCGGGTGAAGTTCGGTAATCCGGTGCTTATATATGCCAAATTTTCGTGTGCTTCAAATGCTTTCTCAAGCCATTCAATGGCCTTATCGTCCTGATTAATTAAATAGTATCTCCATGCAAATTCCATGTTTGTAATATATTCTTTCTCAGCCATAATTTCCAGTTTTTTAATAATTTCAGCATGTGCTGCATAAAATCCCTGGTCATTAAAAATCTTCTCAATTTTATTTACATCCTCTTTATTTAATGGGTAACTTTTCTGAAGTAAAAGTATTCCTGCTTCAAAGGCACGGGTTAAATTTCCACATTGAATGGCTGCTGTTTCCATGCCATGATTTGCCAGTGCATTGTCGGGATCAGTTACAAGCAAATTTTCGATAACAGACATGGCAGTTTTACAATCCCGGTCGCATATCAATGCTCCTGTATAGATTAATTGAGTCAAGGGATCCAGGGGATCCAACTTAAAGCCAAGTTCTGCATGAATTCTTGCTTCCTCTGGCCGTTGCAAAGCATATAACAAATGAGAATAATGAATCCTTGCTAAAGAATTGTTAGGATTTATTGCTATTGTTTTCAAAAATTCGTATTCAGCCTTTTCCCAGTCCCATTCTCCTAACCATGCCAATAGTGCACTTATATAATGAGCATCGGCCACCTCCGGATCCAATTCAAGTGCTTTAGCAAGATTTTTATAAATCATTGGCCCAGCGACCTCATACGATTCAATTCCCATAGATGACATCGTTACCCATACAGTTGCTAATCCGGCATATAGTGGCGCCCATTCCGGATCTTTCTTAATAGCACCTTCCAGGTGAGCTTTTGCATTTAACAATGAATCTTTGCTTAAATCTCCAACACTAAAATCTATGGATTTTGCCTTTAAAAATGAATTATAAACTTCCCTGTCAATTTTTCTTGACCTTGTAAGTAATCGTTCCTCCTCGGGTGTAAGTTCTATATTTACTTCTTCGGCAATTTGTTTACTAACTCCGTTATACCAGTTCAGAATCTCGTTTCTCGCTATCTTGTAATCGGCTCTCCAAATTTGTTCTTCCTTACGTATTGATTTTATTAACCTTGTCTGAAAACAAAGAGAATCCTGTCCCAGGCACAAAACTTCCGTTTCAAGTGCTGCATCAACTTTTAATTCCGATGCGATTTCTTCTATAGTTTTGTTGGAATCTTTGAAAACTTTTGATGTTGTTGCCCCGGGAATACGTAAACTGCCTACTTTCCCTAATTCCTGAATCAGAGAAGAATGCATTCCCGACACAAACCAATCCATAGAATCCTGTCCGGAATAATTTAAAAATGGAAGAACTACAATTGATTCTATATGCCTAGAATCGGTTTGATTATTGAATTTAATCACATCCAACTTAACTAATACGACAATTAAAATAGCGGCAATCAAAACAACAACAGGAAGTATTATTCTTCCTTTTTTGGATTTGTCAGATGCAGCACTAATTTTTCGTCCTTGAGACACCGTTAAAACTTTGCCTTTCACCTTTATATCGCAGTACTTAATGTACCAGACAATAATAGTCTCCAGATTTGAAAGTACCGGCTTTACCTGTTTCAATTCAAACTCCTTTGGATGGGCACCAAAGGTTGACATGCTGTTTACATTAAGCATGGAAACAATGATATTGTACGGAACTTTCCCCTCCTTGTTCAGCTTATCAATAATTCGCTGAAGAGGTTCTGTTCCTCTTTGCCGTTTAAGTTCTTGTTCGCACAAATAAGTAATAATTACCTCAAGGCATCTGCGGGAATAAACCAGCAACATGTTTTCATCCTCTGTTTTAATTAACTTCTCCAGTTCTTTTTCAAGTTTTGGAAGAGCGCCTTGTAAGGATTTGTAAATTTGCTCCAGGTCTTTTATTTCAGCTAACCAGATGTTCATGTTGCGAAAGTTTAATTATTAGATTCTGTTTTTTCTACAGGAAGGTTCATTTTCTTAACAATGTCCATGAATCTGGGATTATTAAATAACGGTTCAAAATCTAATATTTTTGTAGCAATGTATGTCATTGCCGGTTCGTGTAGCTCAAATCCCTTTTCAAGCCAATCCATAGCTTTATCAGTTTGATTTGCCATCATGTATCTCGATGCCATATCTATAGGCGAAATGGGATTATTTTCAGCGAAGATCTCCAGATGGTACATTAT
>JABMQB010000114.1 GCA_013203525.1 Mariniphaga sp. | reverse complement strand
CCGAACAGAGAAGTTAAGCCCGCCAGCGCCGATGGTACTGCAGAAATGTGGGAGAGTAGGCCGCCGCCATCCTTTATTTAGGCCCATGTTCTATCGAGCATGGGCCTTTTTTATTTGTGCAAACTGCAATAATTATTATTATATTTCCGTTACCTAAAAAATCATTCTCATGCGGAAATTCTCTTTTCTGAAAGGTAAACTGAATTACTTCTACTTTGCACTTATATTATTTATTTGCAGCTTGCCATTATCGGAGTTTATGGTTTCTGCTTCAGGAGGAATTTTATTGTTAACTGCGTGGATTGAAGATAAATGGCAAAATAAAATTGTAAGGATAAAAGATCGTAAACTGCTTTTATTTATACCTGCCATATTTTTGATATATCTTTTAAGTGCAGTAATAACACATAATGGAGAAACGGTATTGTATGACCTAAGAAAAGCTCTATTCTTTATTATTCTTCCATTGGCTTTTCTAGTAGGGAAAGAAATCACATCAAAACAAAAACTCGATCTTATAATATTGTTTGTATTTTCAGTATTATTTGCAACGATTTATGCAATTATAAACTGGAAGTTTTTTGGCAAATCACAAAATCTACATATTCATAATGCAAGTTTTATAACTCATATACGATTTAGTTTTCAATTGATATTGGCAATTTGGGTTCTTGTATTTTTCATATATAAAAATTATCTACAAAAAAAATGGAAACTTAATGTGGCTGTGGCGTTTATAACAATGTTTCTCTTAAGTTTTATGTTTATACAACAATCATTAACAGGATTGGTTTCCTTATTGTTATCAGTAATAATTGTGCTTATCGGATTGATATTCAGGCTAAAAAATAAATTGCGTTATATATTATTGGTAATTGCTGTGATTGTAATAGTATCTCCTGTTTTATATATTGCGCAAATCGCATATCCCTTTTATTATCCTGAACAAATTAATTTGGAATCGCTTCCAAAAACTACATTAAAGGGTAATCCTTATCATCATAATTTGAATAACCAATTAATAGAAAATGGGAAATATGTTTATCTGTATGTTTGTGAAAAGGAAATGAAGGAGGATTGGAATAAAAGATCAGAATTGAAGTACGATTCATTAGATCAATATGGATATCCCATTCACAGTACTCTTGTTAGGTATTTAACTTCGAAGGGATTAACAAAAGACTCAGAAGGAATTATAGCATTAACTTCAGAGGATATACAAAATGTTGAAAAAGGAGTGAGTAATTATTTATTTAAAGAAAAGAAGTGGTCGCTTTTTTCACGTATTTACAAATCAGTATGGGAGTTTTATGCTTATACGAAATTAGATTATGTAAATAACCAATCATTGTCGCAACGAATTGAATTTTCAAAAGCGGCTCTTACTATTATAAATGAAAATTTGTGGTTTGGTGTTGGACCCGGAAACTGGAAACAGGCATTTTTTAATGCATATAAAAATATGGATTCAAATCTTAAAGAAAATTATTATGCTTCATCACATAACCAATATCTGAATTATCTGGTAAAGTTTGGTATTATTGGATTTGTTTTGATCCTGTTTTTTTTAATTTACCCGGTAATAAAATCAAAGCGTTATCGTGATCCAGTATTTCTGATATTCCTGATTTTTATGTTTATAGCCAATCTTGCTGATTCGAATTTTGAATCGCATATGGGAAGTTCATTTTTTGTCTTTTTCTACTGTTTTTTCCTTCTAACCGATGGTATAGATTACTTATTTCTGAAAAAAAGGGAGTGAAATTTCAGGGTAGCTGTTTCATCTTCAAATATTTAATCAAACCTTTTTATCTATTATGTTGTTAGTATTATCAGAAACTAAAAACATTATAATATGAAACGAAGAGATTTTGTTACTATAGTTGGAACCTCGGTTATTGCAGCCCCATTGTTAGGAGTTGCTGCATGTGCACCAGCTGCTGAGGGTTTCAACGGGCATGTATTTCCTGAACTAGGATATGCCTTTGATGGGCTTGAACCCTATCTTGATGCCCAGACAATGGAACTTCATTACGAAAAACACCACAAAGGATACTTCAATAAGTTTATGGCAGCAGCCGGAAATACTGAAGTTATTAATTTGCCGATGCCTGAAGTTTTCGCATCTGTAAGTAAATATGGCGATGGTATCAGGAATAATGGTGGTGGTTTTTATAATCACGCATTGTTCTGGGAGAACCTTACACCTTCGCAAGGTGAAATTCCTTCAAGCCTGAAAATTGCCATTGAAAACAACTTCGGTTCAGTTGAAAAATTAAAGGAAACCTTTGGAACCGCAGCTAAAAAACATTTTGGTAGTGGTTGGGCGTGGTTGGCAGTTGGCTCAGATGGAAAACTTTTTGTTTCATCAACTCCCAATCAGGATAATCCTTTAATGGATATTGTATCAGAAAAAGGTGCTCCTCTTTTAGCTTTGGATGTGTGGGAACATGCTTATTATCTGAACTATCAGAATAAAAGGGCAGATTATGTAGACAATTTCTGGAATGTAGTAAATTGGGAAGTTGTAAATAAAAGATTAAGCGAGGCAACAACTTAATTTTTCGTTTTATTTGATTCAATCGATAAGGCTCACTATTTTTGAGTAAATTTTACGAATGAGCCTTAAATGTGTTTTAATAGGAGCAGGTAATTTGGCAACTCATTTAGGTGAGGAACTTAAATGTAAAGGATTTCAAATTGTACAGGTTTATAGCCGGACTAAAGAATCTGCTCAAATACTTGCAAATAAAGTATCGGCAAGTTATACTACAGATCCCAAAGAAATAACACAGTTGTGCGAAGTTTTTATAGTGGCTTTAAAAGATGATGCTTTAAGTCATATTCTTTTGGAGGTAAATTTCGCTAATAAATTGATTATTCATTGTTCAGGCAGCCTTCATATTTCAGCAATAAATAAATTTTCAGAAAATACCGGTGTTATATACCCTCTTCAAACTTTTTCAAAAAACAGAATTGTAAAATTCTCAGAAATTCCTTTATATATTGAAGCCAATTCAGATAAGAACCTGGAGCTTGTTAAATTTATAGCTGACAAATTATCGGATAATGTTAACTCAGCAAGTTCTGAAGATAGGTTGGTTTTGCATATTGCTGCAGTTTTTGCGTGTAATTTTGTAAATCATTTTTATTCTTTGTCTGAATCAATTCTGGAAGAAAAAGGATTTGATTTTGATATTCTTAAACCGTTAATAAAAGAGACGGCTAATAAAATTTTGTCTATTTCGCCCAGTGATGCCCAAACGGGGCCTGCGGTTCGATATGATAAATCGATAATAGAAAAACATCTCGGTATTTTGGACGAAAATGAAAAGTTATCAGCTTTATATAAAGCTATTTCAGAAAGTATTTTTAATTTTCATCAAAAAACGAAATAATGGCATTTTTCAAAGAAGAATTAAAACAGGTTAAAGCATTTATTTTTGATGTGGATGGTGTTTTATCGATGGATACAACACCCCTAAACAAAGAAGGGGATTTAGTTCGAACTGCTAATGTAAAGGATGGTTTTGCTATTAGAAATGCCTTAATGAATAACTTTGAAGTTGCTATTATCACCGGTGGATTTGTTGAACGGGTTAAATTGCGTTATCAAAAACTGGGGGTTAAATATTATTACGAGAATATTAGAGATAAAATGGAATGTCTAAAAGATTTTCTTGAAAAAACTAATATCGAACCCAAAAATATTTTGTACATGGGTGATGATCTGGTTGATTATGAAATAATGAAAAATATTGGGATACCAACCTGTCCGGTTGATGCTGTCACTGAAATAAAAGAGATATCAAAATATATTTCCGATAAAAAAGGCGGTGAAGGATGTGTTCGCGATGTAATTGAACAGGTTATGCGGGCTCATGGGAATTGGATGGATTCAGATGCTTATTATTTAAGGTCGACTTAATGAATTGGATCAAAAATCACAATATTATATTAGCCTCAAAGTCACCACGAAGACAACAATTGTTACGCGAGCTCGGATTTGATTTTACTATTAAAACAATTGAAGTTGAAGAAAAATTCCCACTCGAAATGTCAATGGAGGAAATTCCGGTTTTTTTGGCCGAACTTAAAGCTAATCCTTTTGAAGGTAAGTTAGCTGATAATGACTTGTTAATTACAGCCGATACAATTGTGTGGCACGAAAACAAGGTATTGGGTAAACCTGAAAATAAAGAACAGGCGATTGAAATGTTATCATCTCTTAGCAATTGTGAACATCAGGTAGTAACCGGAGTTTGTTTAAAATCATTGAAAAAACAAAAATCATTTAATTCTGTATCGAATGTTATTTTTAAAAAATTGACAGCAGATGAAATAAATTATTACATCGACAATTATAAACCTTACGATAAAGCCGGAGCATATGGAATTCAGGAATGGATAGGTTACATAGGCGTATCACATATCGAAGGTTCGTTTTTTAATGTGATGGGGCTACCGGTTCAAAAATTATACAGCGAATTGTTAATATTTTAATTCCAACTCACTTTTTTTATATTGTTTTAAATTGATATGTATCTATAGAAAAATGGTTTTATAACAGGCCTTTAACTTTCTGTCCAATTATACTCAATTGTTATCTTTGGTAACTTATAAATTTCAAGCAGATTCCAATGAAAAAATTTTTTGCCATTTCCTGTTTACTTATTCTGTCTATTAGTTTTCTTTTAGCAAAAGAAGGAATGTGGATCCCAATTCTGCTTGAGAAATATAACATTGAAGAAATGCATGAAATGGGTTTTAAGCTTACTGCCCAGGATATTTTTGATGTCAATAACGCCAGTATGAAAGATGCCGTGGTACTTTTTGGCGGAGGGTGTACAGGCGAAATTATTTCAGAAAATGGTTTATTGATTACAAACTATCATTGTGGATTAAGAAATATCCAGTCTCATAGTTCTGTCGAAAATGATTATTTAACTGAAGGATTCTGGGCCATGAGTAAAGAGGAAGAACTTCAAAATCGGGGGTTGACTGTAAAAATTATGGAATTTATGGAAGATGTAACCGAAAAAGTATTGGAAGGAACCTACGGTCTGGAAAATGATGAAGAAACCGAAAAGGTCATTCAATCAAATATTCAAAAAATAAGAAAGGAAGCATCAGAGGATGGAAAGTACGAAGCTTCAGTAAAACCTTTGTTTTATGGCAATCAGTATTTTTTGTATGTGTATAAAGTGTTCAGGGATATTCGTTTGGTTGGAGCACCGCCATCTTCAATAGGTAAGTTTGGTGGCGATACCGATAATTGGATGTGGCCACGACATACGGGCGATTTTTCGTTGTTCCGGATTTATGCAGATAAAAATAATAAACCGGCTTCTTATTCTGAAGATAATGTACCATATAAACCAAAAAAATATTTTCCAATTTCGATGAAAGGAGTTCAGCCCGGCGATTTTACTATGGTTTTTGGATTCCCTGGTAGCACTATGCAATACATTCCCTCGCGCGAAGTAGATATAGTGGTTAACCAACGCAATCCTGACCGGATTAATATCAGGGATAAAAAGCTTGATATAATTTACGATTCCATGGAAAAAGATCCCGCTGTCAGGATTCAATATGCATCCAAAGTCAACGGGATAAGTAACTCGTGGAAAAGGTGGCAGGGCGAAATAAAGGGACTAAAAAGGCTCGATGCCGTTAACCGAAAACTTGAATTTGAAAAAGAGTTTAAAGAGTGGGCAAAGGAAAACGGAGCCTGGGAAAATAAATACAAAAAGGTGTTTTCAGATTTTGATGGTTATTATAACCAGTATTCAAAATATATTAAAGTATCTGATTTTTATTCGGAAACAGTTTGGCGCGGAGCCGATATTTTTTCGATTGCAACCCAAATCAGCAGCCTGGTTTCATTCATTGAAAACGGGAGGGAAGAGGATGCAATAAACCGGATTAACCGGACTGTGTCTTCTATTGGAAACACATTAAAGGATATGGATCAGGCAACCGATGAAAAATTATTTGCAGAGCTTTTGCCTGTGTTGGTGAGTGATCTGGAAAATAAATATGTACCTGAAAAAGTGAGGCAATTAGTAAATAAATTTGATAAAGACAAGTTGATTAAAAAAGTTTATCGCAAATCGGTTTTAACCGATATGAATAAATTGAAAGCTATTCTTGAATCAGGAAATATGAAAAAAATCGGGAAGCTTAAAAATGATCCTGTGGTTAATTTATATAGGTTGTTACGCGAACATTACGAAATTGAAATAAGGCCGTTTGTAACTGTTATAGAAAAAGATATTAAAGCTACAATGAAAAAGTATATGGCGGGTATTATGGAAATGAAAAAAGGGCAGCCTTTATATTCTGACGCCAATTTAACTTTAAGAGTAGCTTATGGAAAAGTAGAAGGTTATAATCCAAAAGATGGCGTTACGTATAATTATTATACAACATTAAAAGGCATTATGGAAAAAGATAATCCCGAAATTTATGATTATGATGTACCCGATGTTTTAAAAGAAATTTATAATTCAAAAGACTTTGGAGATTATACGGTTGACGGTGAAGTACCGGTTTGTTTTACAGCGTCGAATCATACAACCGGTGGTAACTCAGGAAGCCCGGTTGTAAATGCCGATGGCTACTTGATTGGCGTAAACTTCGACCGGTGCTGGGAAGGAACCATGAGCGATATTATGTTCGACCCCGATCAATGCCGTAATATTATTATCGATATTCGCTATGCACTTTTTATTATTGACAAGTTTGCCGGGGCTGGTTATTTGCTGGATGAGATGGAATTAATTAAATAAACTTCAACGCGCTAAGCGGCTCAAAACCGCTAAGCGCATAATTGGGAACCGGAGTTTCCAACTCCGACTTTATTGCTAAAATGTTATTTGATTATGTCGGACTTAAAAAGTCCAACTCCTGGTTCAAACCTCACTCTTTTGTAACAATAAGTTTTTGTGTTGCTCTGCTGTTATCTGAAAACTCAAGCTCTACCAGGTAAATACCACTGGTTAAAAACCCAATATTTAATTGCTTGTTTTTTATTCCCCTTGCCTTAAAAACAGTTTGCCCTGAAAGGTTTAATATGCGCGCTGAGTTTACTGTTTGGTTTGGATTATAACTTAAATAAATAGTTTCTTTTGCCGGGTTTGGGTAAAGTTCAAAAAAAGCATTTGTCAACCTCTTTTTATAGCTTTCAATATTTAAGGTTATAGAATCTTCGAAACTGGTAGAAAAATAAAAGTCTCCATTTGAGGCACATGCTACATGCCCGGTTCCCCTTTCATCATTATCATCATATCCTGTATAATATGAATTTACATATTCATAATCACCGTTTTTATCTAATTTTGCAATAAAAGGCCCTGCATGTTGGGTTTGGATAGTGGGAGAAAAAACGGCATCTTTCCCTACATACCCCGATACATAAATACTGTTATTGTAATCAAAACAAATGGAATATCCAACGTCATGCCCTAAATAACCTGCAACTACCGAACCGGCATTTTTTGCCCAAATAAAATTACCCTCTTCTGAAAATTTCGATATAAAAATATCCTGATAACTTAGGTCTGGAAGTAATTGGTTGCCAATGGTAATTGAATCTTTATAAAAACCAGTAACATAAACATTGTTTTCATCATCAAGGGCTATATCATAAGCAATATTCTGGCTGGCTGTTTCTGTAGGCCCCTTGTCCCATATTATGTTTAAGCCTGTGTCTAATTTCGCAACATAAAAATTTGCCTGTTTCCCGCTAGCGATGCTTAAAGTGCCACATATGAATATGGACGAACCATTGTTTATAATACAATTCCCAATGTTCCCAGAACCATGGGGGGTATCCTGGTTTTTATAAATTTCCACTTCGCGCAGTAATTCCCCATTGGTTAAATTATATTTCGCTACAATTAATTTTGTATTGTTCCCATGAGGGTAGTCATCATCTTCCCAACCCGTAATATATAAATGGTTATTTGTTTCATTGATGGATATACTTTCTGCCCTTAGCCTGTAATCCCTGCCTAACGAGCTTTTTACCCATATTGTTTCGCCATACTTGTCATATTTTATTATGAATATTTCTGAATGATTTTTACAATACAACCTGATTGTATCTGAGATTATCAGGCTGTCGAACCAGCCCACTACATAACAATTTTCTTCCGAATCGGTGGCAATGCCATTAACTGTCATGGTAGCTCCATCTATGGGCTTGGCCCATAAAAGCTCGCCTGTTGGGCTGTATTTTGCCACAAAAAGTTCTCCTCCAATACCGATATTGTTAAACCAAAGCCCTGCAGTTGTTTTACCAGCAATGTAAACATTTGAATTTACATCGGTATTTATTTCCTGCACCAGGTTCCTGCCGTAATTATTGCTGCCCCCATAACATTCCCATAATACCTGGCCCGAAGAAGCAAATTTAGATGTAACTACACCCGACCAGTATTGGCTTTTAACTGTTAGAGGAATAACACTTAAACTTATTAAGAAAGTAAGTGTAAATATTTTTTTATGCATACAAGTAGAATTATTTTAATCTGTTCTCTTTTATTTATACCATGCCATCAATTTAATATGACGGCATGGTAATATTCAAATTTACCTATTTTGCTACAATTAGTTTTCCATTCAAAATGGCTTCTCCTATTTTTACACGAATGAGGTAAATACCTTCAATCCAGTTTTGTGTATTTATTTTTACTTCCGCAGTTTTTATGTTGGCCTTTTGTAGTATCATTTTCTGGTCAGGGCTGTAAACCTCTAGTTCCCATTTATTAACTATGCCGTTTTCCAACAATAAATCACTGTTTATTAAAATGGTTGCTTCATTATTTGCCGGGTTCGGAAAAATACTCATGTTCGAATTTTGACTCAATAATAATTCTTGTATTGAAGTATTTTCAATTTTAGCACTTTTACTTCCCGAAACACTTACTGGTTTATAGACATACGAACTCCATCCGCAGGTGTTTTCTAACTGGGTGATAACCGTATAGTTATCTGCTTCAGGGAAAGTAATATAAGTCCAGTCGTAACCTGTTTGAGGACTAATAGTAAGTCCTTGAGGATTTGGATTTGTCCCCCAGAAAAAACCGGTAGCATCGCAGTCGTGGTCATAAGAGGCATGGTAGCATTCAGTTTCATCAACTTCTGTACTTGAAGCTCCATCAATGGTATCGATTACAGGAACACCAACCCATACTTTTTTAATACTGGAATTTAATGTGTCGTTAAATGTAGATACAATCCGGACCTGAATCCATCCTTCACCATCACCATTGTACGAAAAAGTACATGGGTTGGCATCAGGTCCCGATGTTCGGGTAAGGTTGCTACTTTGTGTCCATGCAATTGAACTCGCCCACGAGGGCAAGTTGTCTTCAACCTCGAAAGATGCCGATGAACACAAAAGGTCAGTCCCGGTTACTTGAGGTTTTCCAACACCTACAGCGTACCATGCATCTAAGACTTTTTGTATATCATATCCTAGATCATCGGCAGCTTGTATCGAAGCAGTACGCACATCGCCAAAATCGGCATAAATATAGTTTATATAACCGTTTACTTCCATTTCAAACACCATTTCTGTAGCATCATTAATTCCTATTCCTGTAACCTGGTATTCATTCCCATTTGCATTTGTGCCACTACCCCCTTCGGAAAGCAAGTAAAACCAGTAATTCATTACCCCGCTATTTGTATGTACCCCGCATTCGTCGTTATTAGCATTAGGCGAACAGGAACTGTAATCATACCACAAGGTGTCGTTTGTCCCATAAGTATCGGGTTGCCCGTATAAATGCGGATTATCCATTGCCCGAAATGCACTGTCGTTTAGTAAATCTTCTCCACATCTCCAGGTTTGTTTACCATCAGCAATTTTATTTTCTAGTACAGCACCCCATATATCGCTCAGGCTTTCGTTAATGGCACCCGAAGCTTTCTGGTATTGAAGGTCGCAGGTTTCCTGGCAAATACCGTGGGCAAATTCATGGGCAATAATATCTACCGATGTAAATGCATCAACTGTTTCATAACCATCCCCTAACACCATATGATCCCCCATCCAAAAAGCATTTCTTCGCTCTATCCCCCAATGGACATAACAATCAATTTTTGCATTATTGCCATCGTAGCTATACCATTCTTCATCGTAAAAATAATCATAAATTCCCTGTAATGCCCAAATCGCGTCTAAAGCAGCATTATTTTTAAGGGTATCCCATTCAGGCCAATTTAAAGAATCCCAACTAGCACTATTATTTTCAAAATCTACCCTGTAACCCAAGTCCTCATGCCTTTCCAGGTTCCAAACGTGTATTGAGTCAACATCACACCTTGATGGATCTCTTAGGCGGTATACATCTTGCTCATCAATATCAATACTAATGTTTTGCCCTCCACTATAGCGTGTAATTCCGTACCCAGGTCGCGATTCAGCCTTCATTATAGGGTCACGGCCAAGGATTTTCCTGGAAGTAGCATCTACATAAATATATTCGCGGTTTAGTGGCTCAATTGAATAAATTTCTATTTTATAAGCTAACTTAGGAATATTTTCACGGTAAGGATGCCAAATTACCAATTCAGCTTCCGGGTAATAAGTTGCTTTTTCATCTTTACTATCCTGCTTGATAATGTTTTCCATACCTTCCGATTCCCAGGCATATTTTGTTGCCTTTGTATTTTCAATGGCAGCAAGGATAGCTTCTTCTTCAAACAATACAGGATTAATATCTAAACCATCAATTTTAAGGTAAGTCCCATTGGCTGATTCTATATTGCCTTTTTTTATATGCAGGGTATAAACACCTCCTTCAACTTTAACCCCTTTGTAATACTGTTGGAATTTTTGGTGTTCCATGCCGTTTTTACCGGTACGGCTTTTTATCATTTCAAGTTTATCGGAAGAAGAAATTCCCAGATATTCTTTCCAGATATTTTTTTCCTGCCCTTTAGTGTATTGTTCTTTATCGGTATTAAAGACTAAATATGAAGGTGCGCCACTGTAACCGATTTTCATTTCTTTGATTTCGTTTTTTTGTGTGTAAGCATTAATGCAAATTAATGCTGTTATGAAGGTAACAAATATTTTAGCTTTCATTTTTTTGCGTTAAAAGGTTATTGATTTTTTATTTTGATTAATAATATTTTGTATTTAAGAGGGACCAATAATTTGGTGGGTTCGGTTTTTTGTAATTAATACAGAATTTTTTCTGTGAGCAATTAGGAGCTTTTCCAGGCCAGCAGGAATCTATCTGGTCTTTTAGGGGACAAATAATATGTACCCGGTTTTTTATTGACAACGTTTTTGAGGTTTTTTACATATTAGTGTATTTAAGGTTAAAATAATTGGTTTTTATAAAAAATATTTGAGTTACATTTTTCTATACGGGAAAACAAGCTAAAAGTTTAGGGGAAATTTTGAAAGATTTCTTATTCGGGTAATTTTTTTTGGTTTAGACAAAATTTCAAAATATGGCCTTTTAAATTTCATCGGAAGATAACTTATAATAATTTATATTTGTGAATAATAAATAATTCCATGATTTCATGAAAAAAACTTTTTTCATTCTTTTTATATTTTGTTTCCTGGTCACATTTATTTCGTGTTCAAACAAACCAAAACGATCAAGGAAACCGGTAAGTACTATTGTCCTTATTCCCAATCAAAAAGAATACAGGATAAATAATCCCATTTCTGTTCAGATAAAAACAAATTTAAAAAACGGGAATATTGAAAAAATTGAACTTTTTTATGAAAATGAATTAATTACCACCGAAAAAAGTCTGGATTTCACCATTGAACTAAAAACCATTGCTCATCTGGGTCCGAATTCATTAAAAGTTATTGCAACAAAAACCGATGGAGTTAACAATACGCGTTATAAAACCTTTTCTGTTCTTTCTGATATTAATCCCAAAATTAATGATTTTGAAGTTATTAAAGAATATAACCATTCTGTTGATTTTTTTACCGAGGGGCTTTTAATGCATAATGGATTTCTATACGAAAGTACAGGTCAGAACGGAGCTTCTGCAATCCATAAAATCAATCTGAATTCAGGAAGTATACTTCTGAAAAAGGATCTTGATAAAAAATATTTTGGAGAAGGGATTACAATACTTAATGATAAAATTTACCAACTTACCTATACATCAAAAAAAGGATTTGTTTACAATCTTTCTGATTTTGCTTTGATTGATAGTTTTCAAATCAATTCGGCACAAGGCTGGGGATTAACTAATGACGGTGAATACCTGATTATGAGTGATGGTACAAATAAATTAACATGGATTGATCCTGAAACTTATATTCCTAAAAAAGACCTTTATGTGGCAAGCAATAAAATGCATCAAAACAATGTGAATGAACTGGAATATATTGACGGTTCTATTTTTGCCAATATTTGGATGAAAAACTATATAATTGAAATTGATGCTGAAAGTGGAAAAATATTATCAACCACAGATTTATCAGATCTATATGGTATGTTTTCATCTGACTTTCCAATTGATGTATTAAATGGCATTGCCCTAAATGAATCGACTGGAAATTTGCTGGTAACCGGTAAATGGTGGCCTGTTATGTTTGAAATAAAATTAAAAGAATCAGAATAAAGTTTGTGAATCGCCGTATTTAATTCGCCCTAAATGTTTATATGCTAACTCAGTAACCTCCCTACCCCGGGGTGTTCTTTTAATAAAACCTTCTTTTATAAGAAATGGTTCGTACACTTCTTCAATAGTTCCTGAATCTTCCCCTACTGCAGTTGAAATAGTTGTAATCCCAACCGGACCGCCATTAAATTTATCGATAATTGTAAGTAAAATACGGTTATCCATTTCATCTAAACCAAACTTATCAATATTTAAAGCTTCAAGAGAATGGATTGTGATATCCATATCAATTTTACCGTCGCCTTTTACCTGGGCAAAATCCCTTACTCTACGAAGCAGGGAATTTACAATTCGTGGAGTTCCTCTACTTCTCGATGCAATTTCTTTAGCGGCTTTATCCTGAATTTCTACGTTTAAGATTTTTGCCGATCTTTTGGCAATCCCGGTTAATACTTCCGTATCATAATATTCAAGATGCGATTTAATACCAAACCTGGCACGCAATGGAGAAGTTAATAATCCCGAACGTGTAGTTGCACCAATTAGTGTAAATGTATTAAGATCTATTTGTACCGATCGGGCGCTGGGACCTTTATCAATCATTATATCAATCCTGAAATCTTCCATTGCTGAATACAAATATTCTTCAACAATAGGCGAAAGCCGATGTATTTCATCAATAAAAAGTACATCTCGTTCTTCAAGGTTTGTAAGTAATCCGGCTAAGTCACCCGGTTTATCCATCACAGGACCGGAAGTAATTTTTATTCCAACACCTAACTCATTAGCAATTATATTTGATAAAGTTGTTTTTCCTAATCCGGGAGGTCCGTGTATTAACACATGATCAAGTGATTCATCTCTCATATTTGCAGCCTTTACAAATACACGAAGATTTTCAACAATTTTCTTTTGCCCCTTAAAATCTTCAAATCTAACAGGCCTTAATTTTTGATCTAATTCTTTATCATTTTCATTAAACGACTCATCTCTTAAATCAAAAAAATCATTCATCTTAAATAATTATTGTGAGAGAAAAATCAGGATATTTCAAGAATATCAAGTAAATCCTGTAGTTTAGCCATCCGAAAAGGTTTAGCCATATATTCATCCATTCCGTAACTTAAACATTTATCGCGATCATTATCAAGCGTATTAGCAGTAAGTGCAATTATTGGAGTCTTATCCATACTATTAGCGTCCTCAATTTTCCTAATATTTATAGTTGCATCCAAACCATCCATTTCAGGCATCATAATATCCATTAGAATAAAATCAAATTTTTCTTTTTTATAAATATCAAGAGCAACCAATCCATTTTCAGCTATAGTAACAATATGACTTTCTTTCCTTAAATTAAAAGATACTATTTTTTGATTTAAAGGATTATCTTCAACTAATAAAATATTAAACTGTTTCTTCAATTTTAATAATATTATATATATAAAAACAAATATAGTTATTATGAAATATATAATATACTGTTCATATTGGTTAATAACTATTTATCAATTTTTTTGAAGGTTTTTTAAGTAAGATACCAATACAATTTGAACATTTAATTAACCGTTTACACTATTAAACAGTAATAGTTTACAATGAAATTAACAATTATTATATAGAATATGAAAAAGGTTATTAATAAAATTTGAGTTGTTTATTACCGGTTAAATAATTGTTATATATTTTGTTTAATATTATTTGTTTTTATTCGACCAAATGTATATATAACAAATGAATATTGGTTAACAACTTTTTTTATTAATTATTATTTATGATTTTTGAACTTAAATTAAAGGTTTTATTAACAAACTAATTATTAAATAACTTGTTTTAATATAAACGATTATTAAAATTATGACAGAAAACTTTAACATACTTGTTGATAAGCTAAATTTATTTAGAAGGAAGTATTACTTTTTTAAGCTGGTTAAAGGTTTATTGGTTACCCTTCTTGTTAGTATTCTGTCATTTACAACAATATCAGTTATCGAGTATTTTGCATATTTACCATCTTTAGCCCGAACATTTATTATATATGCAGGAATAATATTGTTTGCAGTTTTGCTTTTACAATTTGTTTTATTTCCCCTGTTTCAGTTATTAAAAATTATAAAACAATTGAGTAATGAAAATATTAGTAAAATTATTGTAAAGCATTTTCCAGAGGTAAAGGATAAACTTTTAAATATTCTTGAACTATCAAAATTAGATAATAAGAGTTATTCTTCCGAAATAATACTGGCAAGTATCGACCAGAAAATAAATGAAATTAAAATTTTTAATTTTCAAAATGCAATAAATTTTAATTGCTTAAAATTTATTCTTTTATACTTTATGGTTAGTCTCAGTGTAATTTTTGGAATCATTATTTTTGATAAACCCCTGATTGCTGAATCAAATTATAGGATTATTAATTACAATCAGAATTTTAGTAAGCCAGCTCCGTATATATTTGAACTTCAAAACGAAAACCTTGTGGTTAATAAAGGTGACGAGTTTACCATTCTTCTCAATTGTGAAGGAGAAAGCCTTCCCCAGGTTGTTTATATAAACATAGAGGGGAATAATTTTTTAATGAAGAAAAAAGATAGTAATTATTTTGAATATCATATTGAATCGGTAATTAATAGTTTTGAATTTTATTTTACCGATCTTAAATTTTTATCTGAATCGTATGAATTAAATACGCTTCCTAAACCAGGAATTTCTGATTTTGAAGTTAAAATTACACCACCTTTATATACAAGAATTAGAAGGGAAAATGTAAATAATGTTGGAGATCTGAAAATACCTGAGGATACCGAAATAGAATGGATTTTTAAATGTATTGATACAGATTCGCTGTTTATACAATTTGATAATTCGGAAAAAGAATTTGCAAACAAAGAAGGTTCATTATTTAAAATTCAGAAAAGGATATTACAAAATTCAGAATATAGAATTTTTGTTAAGAATTCTTATTTGGATTATAATGAAGTCCTCTCCTATTCTCTTACTGTAATACCAGATCTTTTTCCCGAAATAAGAGTTGTACAAAACCGTGATTCGTCTTTTTACTCGAGGTTTTATTTTATGGGAGAAATTGCAGATGATTATGGATTTTCAAACCTGAATTTTCATATAAATGTAAATAACCAGGATAGTATTTTTCCTCTTGAAGTAGTTAAAAATTTAATTAACCAGGAATATTTTTATACTGTTGATTTTAATACTTTTAGTTTTGATTCAGAAGAAGTAAGTTATTATTTCTCAGTTTCTGATAACGATGCTATTAACGGATCTAAAACAACAACCTCGAATAGTTTTATATATAATATACCAACCAGGGAAGAGATTGTTGAATATGATAAAGAACAATTCGCTGTAATGGAAGATATGGTTGATGAAAGTATGAGGTTGGCAGAAGAAATAAGGAAAGGATTAGAAGAATTGAAATATAAAAATTTAGATGCTAATGTTTCTGATTGGGAGAAATCACAGATGGTAAATGAGGTTGTGAAAAAGAAGAATCAGCTAGAAAAATTGTTTGATGAAATTGAACAGCAAAATGAAGATTTAAATGATTTTATGAATTCTTTTAATGAACAAGATGAAGAAATGTTGGAAAAGCAAGCTATGATTGAGGAATTATTGGAGGATGTTTTCAGCGATGAATTAAAAGAGCTTATGGAGGAATTTCAAAAATTGGCTGAAGAATTTGATGATAAAAAATTTAATCAACTTTCGGAACAGTTAGATATGTCCATGGATGATCTTTCGAAACAACTGGACAGGAATTTAGAAATGCTCCGAAAAATGAAAGTTGAGCAAAAATTGCAGAGTATTATTGATGATATGTATCAACTGGGTGCCGATGAAGAACAACTGGCCCAGGAGATAAATGAAAAAAGGAATTTCGAGGAAGTATTGGATAAGGACCAGAAAAATAAGGATGAATTAAGTGGATTGGAAGAGGAATTGAAAGATGCTCTGGAACTTAACGATAAATTGGAAGAGCCATTAAATTACGATGATTTTGAGGAAGAAATTAATAACATTAATGAAAAATTTGATTTAAATAATGAAAACCTGGAAAGGAAAAAAAAGAATAAATCTTCGCAAAGTATAAAAGGCACATCGGAACAAATTAAAAACCTGGCATTTAATATGGATCAGTTATTACAAGCAAATATGATGCAGCAAAAAATGGAAAGTATTGAAAATATTCGCCAGATATTAAGCAATCTAATATATTTTTCATTTTCGCAGGAAGATGTAATGGCACAACTTTCAGGAATAGATCCCAATGACCCCACATTAAATTTATTAAAAAGGACACAAAAAAAACTGAAAGATCAAAGTGTGGTAGTTAAAGATTCTTTATATGCTTTGGCAAACAGGACGCCCCAAATAACAAGTTTAGTAAATAATGAATTATTAAAAATTGAATTAAATTTAATAAAAACACAAAATACCCTGGATGATGGCTTAATTCCTTCTTCAAGAGTAAGCCAGCAATTTGTTTTAACTTCTGTAAATAATCTTGCCTTATTATTAAATGAAGCATTGAGGGCTTTAGAGAAACAAATGGCAAGTGGTATGCCGGGAGACCAAAGTTGTGAAAATCCGGGGCAAAAGGCAGGCGGTAAAAGTATGGGTGATATGCAGCAATCATCGGAGCAGATGAAAATGCTACTGGAGAAAATGATTGAGGAGATGAAAAAAGGTAATTCTCAGAATATGAGTCAGATGCTAGGAGAATCGTTGATGCAGC
Source organism: Mariniphaga sp. (assembly GCA_013203525.1). Taxonomy (GTDB): domain Bacteria; phylum Bacteroidota; class Bacteroidia; order Bacteroidales; family Prolixibacteraceae; genus JABMQB01. The sequence continues at coordinate 796 of JABMQB010000114.1, read as the reverse complement.
ATGAGATGATGCAGCAAATGCTTAGAGAAATTATGAATGATGGATCAGTTGGCAGCGATGCAAGGGAACAACTCAAAAATATAGATAAAATGCTTGAGGAAACCAGGCAGGAAATAATGAATAAAAGCATTTCTAATCGGACGCTATTAAGGCAAAATCAAATAATGACTCGATTGCTAGAAGCCGAAAAATCTGAAATAGAAAGAGATATTGATAATAAAAGGGAATCGGAAACAGCGGATGAAGATTTTTATAGTAACCCGGTTAAATATTTTGAGTATAACAAAAAAACTGAAAATGGTCTTGAAAATCTTGAACAGAATATTTTTAAACTCAATAATTTCTATAACAAGAAATACAAAAAGTATTTAAACTCAATTGATGGGCAAGGCACTAGATAATAGCCAAAAACTTATTCTTAATTCTGAAATTGGTCATTTAGAATTACTTAGAAAATTTCTTAAAAAGACTTTTAAAGAAAGGGAAATTTGCAGGTCTAAGTTTAATCGCTTATTATTATGTATTTCAGAAGGCGTATCTAATGCAATTATCCATGGTAATAAAAACAATATAAATAAATCGGTTAGCCTGGATGTGGAAATAAAAAGCAATGAAGCAACAGTAATAATTGAAGACGAGGGTTTTGGATTTGATTTTAATGACCAACCAAATCCAACAACGCAAGAAAATTTAAAAAAAGAAAAAGGCAGGGGGCTATTTATTATAAAAGCATATGCTAAGGAGATTGATTTTAAAAATAATGGAAGTATTTTAAGAATTAAATTTGACCTAAGTG
>JABMQB010000113.1 GCA_013203525.1 Mariniphaga sp. | reverse complement strand
AATTGTATTCAACAATAGACACAAGTATTTGTAATAATGAGATTTTTATTTTTAATGAAGAACAACTTAGTGAAAATGGGATTTATGAAGCTACTTTCAGCTCGGTAAATAAGTGCGATTCAATTGTCACCTTAAACTTAACAGTTATCTCTTCTTCTGATACTATTTTGAATTACCAAATATGTGAAGGCGATTCAGTATGTCTTGATGAATCTTGTTTTTATGAACCAGGCATTTACGAATTGAAATTAATAAATCAAATTGGTTGCGATTCAATTATTACATTAAAACTTGATGTATTATATAACAGCATCACTGAAATAAATAAATCTATCTGTGAGGGTGACAATTACAATGGATGGACAGAATCGGGAATTTATAAAGAGGTTTTTGACGCTGCTAATGGTTGTGACAGTATCAGAACTACTAATCTAAATGTTTTCCCATTAATAGTAACAGAAATATTTGTTCAAGTTTGCCAAGGAGAACAATACAATGGATGGAATGAATCAGGTATATATTTGGACACATTAATATCCGCTTTTGGCTGTGATAGTATTATTAAGACTCATCTTACAATAGTGCCATATTTTAACATTTTGGAACATGTTGGTATATGCGAAGGAGATGATTATTTGGGCAGAACTGAAACAGATACCTTTACACGGGAACTTATTTCACAGCAAGGTTGTGATAGCATTGTAACCACATATCTGACTGTTCACAACAGTAGCGAGATTTTTGAAACTGTATCTATTTGCCAAGGAGAAAGTTATCATGGTTATCAATGGACCGGTACTTGGATCCGTCCTCTTAAAGACATGTACGGGTGTGATAGTATTGTTACAACTGAATTAGAAGTTATTAGTGTACCATATACAACCTTGCACAAAGAAATATGCTTTGGGGAATCTTTCATGGGCTACTCCGAACCAGGAACTTATGTCGAAATGCGTACTGCCAGTTCAGGTTGCGACAGTATTGTAACAATTAATCTTTCAGTAAATGCAAGGAAGCCTGAGGTTGTAAATATTGGAGACACATTGAAATGTATTGATTCTTATCCCAGTTATCAATGGTACTATGAAGAAAATATTATAATGGGTGCAACGGATAGTTTTTATATAGTATCTCAGTCTGGAAGCTATTTACTGCAAATTTCAGAAAAGGGCTGTTCAACGAATTCTGAGAAAATGTTTGTTGTACCGGTCAATAAAATAAGGTCTTTGAGTGCATTCAAATATTCAATTATTCCTAATCCTAATACTGGAAAATTTATATTCAGGATAGATTCAGGTGATTTATTTGATTTAGAAATAAAGTTAATTAATTCAATTGGGCAAGTGATAGAAAACCGGAACCTCAAATCGATAGGAATTAACCATACCGAGGAATTTGATGTTAGGCATTTATCAAAAGGCATTTATTACCTTAAAATTTTTAATAATGAATATTCGAATACTAAAAAAATAATTGTTAATTAAAAATAACGGAATTAACCAAATCTCCAATTAAATTCTGTCAAATATATTAATCGCTTTCCGGAACAGGCAAGGGTATATAAACTCTTCTGCCCGTTTTCGTTTGTGGTTCCGCCCTGCCCTAATCCGGAATAGCTCAATGAGAGTACGCCAAAATTTAACCGGCGTGCCAGACCAATCCTGAGCTTAGTCGAAGGATGCCAAAATAAGTCCGAAAGGCATCGACAAACATCAAATGGAATTAAATCTTTTTAATCAACAAATTGCGGAAGTAAAATGTAGTTATTCGCATAGTATTAATCCTCGAAACCGTACGAAAGTAACTACTTCTAAACAAGCCGCGAACCTGGTTACACCAATCTGGGAAGATATCGATTACCGGGAAACATTCGCGGTTTTGCTTCTATCACGGAATAATATTGTTCTTGGTTTATCTAAAATTGGTGTTGGCGGTGTTGCTGGCGTAGCAGTCGATATTAAACTGATTTTTCAAGCTGCACTTTTAGCTTGTTCAAGTTCAATAATCGCAATCCACAACCATCCTTCAGGTAATTTAACTGCCAGCGATGCAGACATTAAAATTACCAACAAAATAAAAGCTGCCGGAATATTACTTGACATTTCCCTTTTGGATCATATAATCATCTCTTCTGATGGATATTTGTCAATGGCAGATGATGGAATAATATAAAACAACCAATTTCAACTAAAAAAGGGCATTGCCCTTTTTT
>JABMQB010000112.1 GCA_013203525.1 Mariniphaga sp. | reverse complement strand
CAAAATTAGATATTGAAAACGGTAATGTAAAAGTGAACAGGGAAATTGACGGTGGTTCTGAAACTTTATCAACAGAAGTGCCTTTTGTTGCCATTGTTCAGAAAGGTATTGCCTTAGAACCCAGAATCCCATCTATGAGAGGAATTATGATGGCTCGTAAAAAACCTCTGAATGTTATACCGGCAGTTGAAACAGAAGCATTAACCGAATTTGTTAGCTATGAATTGCCTCCTGCAAAAGCCGCATGTAAAATGGTTGATGCTGAAAATGTAAAAGAATTAGTTGACTTGCTACACAATGAGGCAAAGGTGATCTAATTGTTTCTATATTGAAAAAAGATAATTATTGAACTTGTAAATCAGAAATAAAAAATAAAAAAATATGTCAGTATTAGTATATACCGAAAATTGGGATGGAAAATTTAAGAAATTAAGTTTTGAGCAGGTATCCTATGCAAGTGAAATAGCAAAAAATATTAATACTTCAGTAGTTGCCTTATCAATTGGCAATGTTGAAGAAACGGAATTGAAAAAACTTGGTGATTATGGAGCTTCAAAAGTAATTTCAGTAAACGAAACAAAATTAGACAATCTTGCTAACCAGGCTTATGCAAAAGTTATTTCACAAGCTGCCAAAAAAGAAGAATCAACTATTCTTGTGTTTGCAAATAATTATACCGGAAAAGCTATTGCACCGCGAGTTTCGGTTAAGTTAAAAGCTGGATTGGTGTCAGGGATTACTGCTTTGCCCATAAATTATGAACCTTTTACGGTCAGAAAAAAAGTTTTTACATCTAAGGCATTTGCAGATGTTATAATAAAAAGCCCGTTTAAAGTATTAACAATTGCTCAAAATTCATTTGGGTTGATTGAAACAGAAAATAAAGCACAAATTGAAAATTTTGCTCCGGAGTTGTCTGATGAAGATTTCAGAACCAAAGTAGAAGATGTACATAAAATTACAGGAAAAGTGTTGTTAAACGACGCAGAAATTGTTGTTTCCGGCGGAAGGGGAATGAAAGGCTCTGAAAACTGGGGTCCTATAGAAGAATTAGCTAACTTGTTAGGAGCGGCAACTGCCTGCTCAAGGCCCGTCTCTGATGAAGAATGGCGTCCCCACGACGAGCATGTCGGGCAAACCGGAAAAATTATTGCTCCCAACTTATACTTTGCACTGGGAATTTCCGGGGCAATTCAACATCTTGGTGGCGTGAGCTCTTCTAAATATATTGTTGCAATTAATAAAGATAATGATGCCCCTATTTTTGAAGCTGCCGATTATGGAATTATTGGAGATGTACATAAAATACTTCCTGAATTAATAAATGCTGTGAAGGAGATGAAAGCAGCGGAAAATTAAAATATGAGAATACCTTTTTTAGAATTCCTTAAAGACAACATTGTTTTATTTGATGGTGCAATGGGAACAGAGATTTACAACAAAGGAATTTTTATTAATACCTGTTATGACGAGTTAAATTTATCAAAACCTGAACTCATAAAAGAGATTCACCGTTCGTATGTTGAAGCAGGAGCCGATGTTCTTGAAACTAATACATTTGGGGCAAATCGTTTATTGCTTCAAAAATTTGGTTTAGAAGATAAAACATATCTGATTAATTACCAGGGAGTAAAAATTGCAAGAGAAGTTGCAGGTGAAGATGTATATGTTGCCGGATCAATTGGTCCTTTAAATGAACGTTTGGAACCGTGGGGATCGCTTTCTGAGAATGAAGCACGGGCAATTTATGTTGAACAAGCTAAAGCTCTTATTGACGGCGGAGCAGATTTATTGATATTAGAAACTTTCTCGGATATACATTTAATACAGCAAGTAATTCTTGGGATTAAAGAAAAATTTAACATTCCAATAATTGCCAATATGACAATAGGCGATGATGGAAATACCTCATTTGGAACACCTTCGGAGATATTTGCAAAAAAAATTGAACTTTGGGGTGCAAATGCTGTTGGACTTAATTGCAGTGTTGGCCCGAAAGTTATGCTTGATGAAGTTGAAAAAATGATACATGCTGTTAATATTCCGATTTGCGTTATTCCAAATGCAGGAGTTCCACAACATATTGACGGAAGAAATATTTATCTGGCTTCCCCTGAATATTTTGGTGAATATGCAAAACATTTTTCACAAGCAGGTGTGAGGATTATCGGGGGTTGTTGCGGTACGAATCCTGATTTTATTAAAGCTATGAGAAAAGCTATTAAAGCTGTCCAACCCAAAAAACAATTTAAAAAACGCATTGAGATTATTAAGGAAGAAGAGCAGTGTAGTGCGATTCCCACTTGTGAAAAATCTGAATTTGCAAGAAAAATTTGTGAAAAACAATTTGTTACAACTGTTGAAATCGTTCCTCCAAAAGGCTCGGACCCTTCCAAAGCAATAGAACAGGCAAAAATCCTGAAAGAAGCCGGTATTGACGCAATTAATATTCCGGATGGTCCGCGTGCACTTTCAAGAATGGGAGCAAGTTATCTTTCACTTCTTATTAAGCAAAATTCAAAAATTGATGTAATACAACATTATACTTGCCGTGATAGAAATCTGTTGGGAATGGTCGGCGACCTTTTAGGTGCTGATGGAGCAGGTATTAAAAATATTTTACTTGTTACGGGCGACCCGCCAAAAATGGGTTCCTTTCCTGATGCAACTGCAGTTTTCGATATTGACTCTATCGGGTTGACAAACCTTACATATACTTTAAACTGCGGGAAAGACCTTGGCGGAAATCTGTTACCAAATCCGACCGGATTTTTTATTGGTGTCGGAGTTAATCCCGGAGCAATTGATTTAGATTATGAAATTCGCCGGTTTGAATGGAAAGTTAAAGCCGGAGCTGAATTTGCCATCACTCAACCGGTATTCGACAGTAAAATATTTTTTAATTTTATTAAACGAATAAAACATCTGAAAATTCCTATAATTGCAGGAATATGGCCATTAGTTAGTATTAGAAATGCTGAGTTTATGAATAATGAAGTTCCGGGTGCTTCTATCCCTGACAGTGTAATGAAAAGAATGTATGCCACTAAAACCAAAGAAAAAGCAAGAATGTTAGGACTGCAAATTGCACGTGAAACAGTAGCAGAATTAAAACCATATATTGTTGGTGTACAAGTTTCAATGCCTTTCGGTAATGTCAATTATCCGATTGAGGTACTAAAAGATGCTTTATGATTTTTTACAAATAAAAGTATAAATACGGCTAAACAAAATTGAAAAGAGAGAACTTTTTGGTATTGATACTTCTACATTCGATGTTCTATATTCATTATTCAAATAAGAAAGCAAATATTTTTTATCAGCATTTAAAAATATTATTGAACCCATATCTTGCAATCCCTTGTAAAATTTTGTATCTTTGTCCAGATTAATCATTAAAACCAAATATTATGAAAAAAGTTTTACTATCAATTTTTACAGTTTTATTGAGCATTACATTATCAGCTCAAATCAGCATTACAAGTGATGATATAGTAGGTGCCGGAAAAGTTGTTTTGGAAGCAACCGATACATTACCATCACCCTCTATTACACCCGGACCATCAGGACCTGATCAAACATGGGATTTTTCATCTCTTTCAGTAGATTGTGTTGATACTATGTGGTTTGCGAATCCCGATTGGACCCCGTATTATGAGCATTTTCCTGCAGCAAATCTGGCAGCGTTGAGAGTTTTTGACAGCGAATTAGACAGCGCAGACATGTATATCTATTTTGAGAAAAATGTAGATGAATTTGCGATTGTTGGAATGGCAATGGAAGTGGAAGAGATTGGCTTTGTTATTATGCCATGTATTCCAAAAGAAACTATTGCAGAATTCCCTGTTGATTATCTGAACAGCAGCACAAACGATTTTGAGCTATTAATTGAGGCTGAAAGTCCTTATCCTCCTGCTGATTCAATTAGAATAAAAATTTCAATAACAAAATCTATTGAAGTAGATGCATGGGGTGATATAACCATCCCACTTGGAACATTTAATTCATTGAGGATAAATGAAACGCGGATTGAGATAGATAGTATGTGGATGAAATTATTAGGAGTATGGAATTTTTTGGGAGAGATAATTGATACAACTTATAATTATTCATGGTGGACAGATGATGATGCAGCAGGCTATGTTTTAGCTACACTTAATTATGAGCAGGATACTAAAGTTGTTTCTGAAGCTACATTTTTAAAGGCAAGTCCTTATAGTTATATAGAAGAAAATCAAAATAGTATATTTGTTAATGTTTATCCAAATCCTGTTTCTTCAAATATAAATTTTTTATTTGAAGATAAAACACAAGGGATTATTGAAATTTTTGATTTTACAGGAAAGAATATTAAAGAAATTCAACTGAATAATGTTCACGAGGTGATAATAAATATGAGTAAATATCCTGCAGGTATCTATTTATACAGCATTATCGGGAAAAATGGGAAAATAATCCACTCGGGAAAGATTTGTAAAGAATAGATTAAACAACCTGACAGGTTTTAACAACCTGTCAGGTTGATTTCTTATAATCCCAGGGCCATAGAAACCAGTTCTGCAATATCATAATTTTTCATCTCTTCTTCCTTGTTCTTGTATTTAATTCCGTCGGTCATCATTACCATACAGTAAGGACAGGCAGTTGCAACAATGTCAGCACCTGTTTCAATAGCTTCTTCAATGCGTTCAATAAAAATTTCTTTATCGCCCTTTTCAGCTTCTTTGAACATTTGTCCGCCTCCGGCTCCGCAACAAAGGGCAAATTCTTTATGATGTTTCATTTCAATTATTTTTGAAGGAATTGTATTTAAAACCTCTCTTGGAGCTTCATATTCATCATTTCCTCTGCCCAAATAGCAAGGGTCCTGATATGTTATTTTTTTATCTTTGAAAATACCGGAATCTATTTTCAGCTTACCTTCTTCTATTAAATTCCTTAAAAATTGTGTGTGGTGTATAACTT
>JABMQB010000111.1 GCA_013203525.1 Mariniphaga sp. | reverse complement strand
CTTTACCAAAGCTTCATAAAACGGTTTCCCTTTATGTACAGAATAAAAACTACTTGCCAACCCGGGAGTAAGAAATGTATATTTCATAGCTTTAATTACAAAGCCAGCTTCGTTCATTATTTTTAAGATTGGGCCGATAGCATTTTTTTCAACAGCATCGGGTTTAATCATTGTAAAGGTCAGGTTGCCTGCCATTATTTAATATTTAGATTTTTAATGGCAGCAAAGTTATTAAAATTTGAAAGTTTTTTAGCTTCCAACAAAAGCAGAATTTCTATATTTGTTCCCTTAAAACTATGAAAATTTGAAAACAGTTGATACAGAACTTTTTAAAACGATAGGTTCAGTGCTTGATCCTATTGAAAAAAAGATAGTTATTGTGCCTCATCATAATCCCGATGGCGATGCAATTGGTTCTGCTATTGGATTGGGCAATCTTCTTATTAACAGGGGACACAAAGTTGTTATAATTTTTCCTAATGATTATCCGGCTTATTATAATTGGATTGAAAGTAAAGCTAAAACTGTTATTTATAATTCTCAGAAAAAAATTGCAAAGAGGGAATTAGAAGCAGGCGATATTTTGATTTGTGTTGATTTTAACGATATCAGCCGCGTTGGCAATATGGAGAAATCTTTGCAAAATTTTGAGGGACAGAAAATCTTAATCGACCATCATCCCGAGCCAAAAGTTTTTTGCGATTTTCTAATTTCGGATACAACGTATAGTTCAACTTCCGAAATGGTTTTTGATTTTATATCAATATTGGATTTTGAAAAGTTTGTGGATAAATCGGTTGCGGAAAGTTTGTATGTTGGGATTATGACAGATACAGGTTCCTTTAGCCATAATATTTCTGAACCAAATACTTTTAAGGTAATTTCAAATCTTTTAAAATTTGATATTAATGCAGATGAAATTCATGCAAAAGTTTATCACAATTATTCAGCCTCAAGGATGAGATTATTAGGGTATTGCCTGAATCAAAAAATGGAAATTTTGGAGGAGTATCAAACCGCTGTGATTTCAATAACTCAAGATGAATTGAAAAATTTTAACTTTGCACCGGGTGATACTGAGGGTTTAGTAAACTATCCGCTTTCAATATCAGGAATTGTATTTTCGGTATTATTTATTGAAAAAGAAGGCCATGTAAAATTATCATTCAGGTCGAAAGGATTATTTCCAGCTAATCAGTTAGCCGCCAACCATTTTAACGGTGGTGGGCATTTAAATGCAGCAGGAGGTGAAGATTTTGATGAGCTTGAAAATTCATTGCTGAAATTCAAGCAACTATTGCCCGACTATTTGCATCAATTAACCAAAGCATCAAATGAATTAAAAAAACTAGTATGAGAAAGATGAAACAAGCCTTGGTTTTTATAAGTGTATTATTTGTATTTGTTTTGAGTTCGTGTTTAGATAAAAATACAGATGAAAGAACAAAGGAAACAGAGTTGCAGGAACTCGATCAATATTTAAATGACCTGATAAACAATGGACACAATATTGATACTACAGATTTGGGAATTTATTATATTCGTATTGATACCGGTGAAGGAGAATTCCCAAAACAAGGCGATACATTAAAAATTGGTTACGCCGGATATTTTATCGATGGAAGCCTTTTTGATACTTCAGAATTTAATGTTGAGGATGGGGCATATACATTTAAGTTTATTCATGATCCAATGATACCAGGATTCGAAGATGGATTAAAATTAATGAATGAAGGTTCAAAAATGCAGTTGATTATTCCTTCTGAATTTGCATATGGCGCTAATGGCTCAGCACAAATTCCAAAATATGCAAGTTTAATTTTTGTAACCCGAATGCTAGATATTAAACCTGTTGCTGAAACAGATTAAACAGAATAAAAAAAAATGAGAAAAATTACAGTAGTTGCAATATTAATGATTGTTATTGCAGGTTTTGCATTTCAATCTTGTAGTAAAGATAACAGCCTTGAAAAACTACGTCAGAGTGAGTTGGAATTATTAGGTGAATTTGTCGCAAAATATAACACAGAACATGGTGTTGAATTGGAACCATCAGTTTCGGGTTTGTATTATGTTGAAGTTGAAGCAGGTGTTGGCGATACCATTGTTCCTGGTGATAAAATTCAGGTTTGGTATAATACTTATTTATTGGTTGATACATCGCTTGTCGATTCAAACATGGAGGCCGGGCATAAATTTAATCCTCTTGAGTTTATTGTTACCGATCCGGGCAATTCTTCAGTCGTTGAAGGATTAAATGAAGCAGTTAAAAATATGAGGGCTGAAGGAAAATCATTTCTTATAGTTCCTTCGCAAATCGCATATGGCCAGGATGGTAGATCAGGAATTCCTTCTTTTGCAACTCTATTATTCGATATCGAAATTTATAAAGTATTTCGGGCTGTAGATGCGAATTAACCTATTTGGTTGATGAATCGAACTGATATATTAAAAAAACTCCTTCCGGGTTTTGTACCCCTTTTTGTTTTTATTATTGCCGATGAAATATGGGGTATTACAATCGGTATTGTAGTTGCCGTTGCCGTTGGGATTATTGAATTTATTTGGATTTGGTTCCGTGAAAAAAGGTTCGACAAGTTTATCCTTTTTGATACTTTATTGCTTGTAGTTTTTGGTGGTGTTTCTCTTATTCTTCAAAATGATATATTTTTTAAAATTAAACCCGGTTTAATTGAATTAATCCTGGTGGCAATATTAGGCGTTTCTGCTTTCTCGCCATTAAATATTATTGGAATAATGAGTAAACGATATATGAAAGGAATCGAAATGAATGATACTCAGGTAGAACAAATGAGGAAGAGCCTGAAAATCATGTTTTACTTATTTGCAATTCATACTTTATTGGTATTCTATTCGGCTTTTTATATGAGTAACGAAGCATGGGTTTTTATAAGTGGCGGGCTTTTTTATATTCTTTTTGGAGTTTATTTTTTGTTTGAATTAGGAAAGCAGCGTTTAAAGCGAAAAAGAACTGTTGCCGCCGAAAATGAAGAATGGCTGCCTGTGGTTGATGAAGAAGGAAAAATTATTGGAAAGGCTCCCAGGTCTGCAGTTCACAAAGGGGAGAAGATTTTACACCCGGTTATCCATTTACATGTTCTTGGGAAAAATAAGACTATCCTGCTTCAGAAACGTGCTGTGTCAAAAGAAATACAACCAGGAAAATGGGATACTGCTGTTGGTGGGCATATAGCCTTTAACGAAAAACTGGAAACTGCTCTGAATAGGGAAGCTTTTGAAGAAATAGGGTTAAAAGGTTTTTCCGCAAGGCTTGTAAAAGTATATCGCTGGGATACTGAAATTGAATCGGAATTGGTTTATTTGTTTGTTACTTACGATTCGAAAGGAATTAAGATAAATACCGATGAAGTTGAAGAAGCCCGGTTCTGGACTTTGAACCAAATTAAAAACGCAGCGGGGGAAAGTATTTTTACACCTCATATTCATCACGAGATTTCTATCCTGAAACAAGCAGGTATATTATAATTGTGATTGGGACTCAAGTCTGAGATGCCATAATTATTTACTTATTCATGATAGAGCATAAAAATTGCAGGCCGCTTATTTAAATCCGGAGTTTTATTCTTCCACTCTTTTATAGTTTTTGTTGAAATAAATTCATTTTCAGAAGTTAGGTCACATGCAATACATAATAAAGTAGATGGATTACATGATTTTAGCAAGTCTTCAGTCATCTGGTTATTACGGTAAGGGGTTTCAATAAAGATTTGCGTTTGTTTTTCGGTTTTTGCTTTTAATTCAAGTTGTTTAATCCGTTTTACCCTTTCATTTGGTTTTACAGGCAAGTATCCAACAAAGGCAAAGTTTTGTCCATTCATCCCTGACGCCATTAGGGCAAGAAGGATAGAAGAAGGGCCCACCATTGGTACAACCTGGATATCTTTTTGATGGGCAAGTTTTACGATCTCAGCACCGGGGTCTGCAATACCGGGGCAACCGGCTTCAGAAACTAATCCTACATTTTGACCTTCAATTAAGGGAGTAAGCGATTTTTGAATTTCTTCTGGTGTTGTCCTTTTATTTAATTCAAAAAATATTAATTCATCAATGTTAATTTCTTTATCAAGCTTTTTAAGGAATCTCCGGGTTGTGCGAATATTTTCAACAATAAAATATTTTGTTTCGGAACAGACGTGTTTTATTTTTTGAGGCAAAACATCATTCCAGTCGGTTTCACTTAGCAGACTTGGTATAAGGTAAAGTTTTGGCATTCTGAATAATTTTTTCAAAAATAATAACAAGCTTGAAGTTATTCCCTGCATTGATTACTATTTTTGTATAAATGAATCCATCTGAGAAACAAAATATCAAAGTTACATTTTTAGGAACAGGTACTTCACAGGGAGTTCCATTGATTGCATGTAAATGCCCTGTGTGTCTGTCTGATGATCCTAAGGATAAAAGGTTAAGGTCATCGGTATTGATTCAAACAGGTGGTCAAAATATTGTTATTGATGCCGGCCCCGATTTCAGGCAACAGATGTTAACAAATAATGTGCAAAAATTGCGGGCAATTTTAATTACTCACGAACATGTTGACCATATTTTTGGATTGGATGATATCCGTTCATATAACTGGATTCAAAAAAAGCCCATGGAGATTTTTGGGGAAGAACGGGTTGAAACAGCAATAAAAAGGATATTTAATT
>JABMQB010000110.1 GCA_013203525.1 Mariniphaga sp. | reverse complement strand
TTAATATCAAACTTTAATGACGACTCAATTCTTGAACTCGCATTATGTATTCTAAAAAATAAAGTCCAATCATTATCCATAGTTACAATTACTGTAGTCTTATTATTTTCTTTAAAATCAATACTAATTATCGGAATTATTAATAGAGGGCGAAGTGAATACTGGAAATTTCTGATATGGACCTTATTCAAATGCCCGCAATATTTTGTTGACGCAATAATCTTTTCGGTTTATGGCTACCACTACCGCACCATATTTGAAATAAAAGATTAAAACACTTCAAATTTGTAAATTGATCAGCCTTTAAAAATAAAGTTTAAGAATTACTTGAACAAATAAAGACCATACTGTCTTTATATAGTAGATAATAATTAAACACATAAAATTAAAGGCTATGAAAACAAAATTTACTTTAAAACTTAATTTAATCCGGAATTTATTTATCTATTCCGCTTTAATTTTGGCATTTGCCTCACAATCGTTTGCACAAACAAAACATATTGTTGAAGTTTCAAACAATAAATTTACTCCCAGCGAACTAGTTATAAATGTGGGTGATACAATTGAATGGAAAAATATTCAGGGTTTCCACAATGTAAACGGAAAACAAACGAGCTATCCATCAAATCCTGAATCCTTTGGAAACAGCACAGGTATGGGCTGGACCTACAGCCATGTTTTTACAATTGCAGGTGATTATGACTATCAATGCGATCCGCATGTTCAGTGGGGAATGGTTGGAACATTTGAAGTTAAATCTTCAGGTAACAAGAAATACCTTGTTGAAGTGTCGAATAATAAATTCACTCCAAAAGAACGTACAATAAATGTTGGTGATACAGTTGAATGGAAAAACATTCAGGGTTTTCATAATATAAACGGAAAACAATCAAGCTATCTTTCAAATCCCGAATCGTTTGGTAACAGCACCGGTACAGGCTGGACATTTAGCCATGTTTTTACCATCGCCGGAAGTTATGAATACCAATGCGATCCGCATGTAAATTTTGGGATGGTTGGAAATATTGAGGTTTCAGAATCAACTTACAAGCTAACAATCAATTTTACCGAAATGAATCCTCATATTGGGCAAATGTTTAAACTTTATTTGGTGAATTCGGCTGATAATACAACAGTAGAAACAATAAGTTTAGACCAAATTACAAATGCTGATTTTGAAATACATTCATCAAAACTTGTAAAGGGAAATTCATACATAATTAAATTTTATTCCGACCATAATGGGAATGGTGAATATGATGCCCCTCCTACTGATCATGCATGGCAATTAGTCCTCGACAATGTTACAGGAGACACAAACCTTAACTATGCACACAATGGCAATTTTACTGATATTTTTAATACAACATCTATAAATGATCAGTTTTTCAGAGAAATTTCAATGTATCCTAATCCAGCAACAAATAAAGTAACTATTGATCCGGGAAATTATAATATCAAGGATTTTCACATATCGGTTTACAATATCAGTGGAAAGGCAAGATCAGTTGAAATTGAATTTTCAAATATGATTGAACTTAATGTTAATAATTTGGAAAGCGGATTTTATTTTATTGAAGTAAAAAATCGAAATGAAATGAAAACTTTAAAACTTCTAAAAAGATAAATCATTTAAAACATTAACAAAAAATCCAATTTGCAATTTGCTTATTGGATTTTTTGTTTTAAAAAGGCAAGCCTGTAAGCCGGGTTCTGTCTCCGATAAATCAGAGCTCTATCATTTATCTGGCTCCAACATCACTGTTGAAATCTAGCAGCCTACCCCCTCCGGCTCCCGTTAGCAAACGGGACAATACGGGCAGCATTGATTTTACTACCGGAGTATACATGGCTTTACAACCCAAAAGGCGTACGGCTAATGATGTTACCACCACCACCGGTGGGCTCTTACCCCACCTTTTCACCCTTGTCCGCCAGCTGGCGGACGGTTATTTTCTGTTACACTACTATCCCCTTTCAAAGATCTTCCCATTAAGAAGTTTGGTGCCCTGTGTTGCCCGGACTTTCCTTTCCGATTAAAACCGGAACGATAGAGCGGCTTGCCGCTGCAAAAATAATTTAAAAGATTAAGGATAAAGGATAAAGGATTAATTATTTGTTGCCAAAATTACGATTTTGAAGTTTCTTTCTGGATGAAACAAAGATTGCTACCAGTTCCTGCCCTCCTTTTTCAAGATAATTTCTTTGGTTTGTTTGAACTAAATTAAATTCCTCAATTAACTCCAACCAAAAAACGGATTCATCAGCTTCTTCAATAACAATGCTTATTTTTGAGGTAAAGGCCGCAGTTGAATGTGCCAAATTAGCTGCTCTATAATTAGCAGCTACAGAGGAGGAGCAACGTATTAATTGCCCTTTAATATGATTACCCAGAAAAGTATTTGGCAATTCATTTGCAAGATTAATACAATCAATACAAAAACGCTTTGTTCTCTTTTTGAGGTCTTTTTCTTTTTCCATGATCTAAAATGTTTGAGTTATAACTATATCGAATTAAGGTATTATGTTCTTACACCTCCAAAATTAATCATTTATCCTTTATCAATTAATCCTTTATCCTTTCCTAAGTATCACCATAGTAGCTCCATACCCATATTCCTTAAATGATGCATCCTGGACATAGTATTTTTTATACTTTATTTTTAGTTCTTTATGCAGTTCTGCTTTTAAAGCGCCCTTCCCTACTCCATGGATAAACACAATACGTTTAACCCGATTATTTATAGAATCTTTCATTTCCGAATTAAACCGTTCCATTTGAATTTGAAGAATCTCATGGTTTGTTAAATCCGAAAATTTATCAATTAATTGGTTAATATGCAGATCAACTTCTACTAGTTCATTGTTTCGTTGTCTGAGAACAGGTTTTGTAACCGGTGAATTTTCTTTTTCCTTTTGGATTATCACCTTTTCAACATCTGAATCGGTAAGTTTATCCAGTTCTATTGTCATTGGATTTCCCGATAATGATAGCAAGTAAGCATTTTTTTGAAAAAAAGAATTGCTGCTAAAAGTCTTCTCTTTATAAAATTTTACCGGACTTACTTTTAACTCTTTAACAATAGGTTGATACATCTCTTTTGATTCTTCCTGAAAATAAATCAATTGAAAAAACAAAACAGGAAATTCCGTTAAATCAAAGGGAATAAAACTATCAAGTAACTTTTGCGAATTCGGACCAAGTTCACCTGACTTTACATTTGTGTAATAATCCTTTTCAAAATGAGAATAATTAAAAATTAAAAAAAAGTTACTGTCGTTAACAAGCCATGCTTCAATTTCACCGCCAACAGGATTTTTCTGATCCTGAGGTACAAATGCCAAATAGAACTCAGGTGAATCCTTACCTTCAATTATTTTCGAAGCCAATTCTTCCTCTTTTATTGGTTCAATTAATTGTATATTGTATTCTGGTTTTTCTTCAATGTAACTTTTTACTGATGATTCAATTACAACGAGCTCAGTAATTAGAGTTGGTATTTCAAATCCATCCTCATCCTCAACATTCACCATTTTTTTGTTGATAATTGAAGTAACCTTACCTCCACCAACATCGTTCAAAAACCTGACTTTATCTCCAACATGTATCATACGTTATTTTTTCACAAAAGTACAATATTTTGGGTATGCAAAACTTTGAACTATTTTTATCGGCTGAATAATGAAAAAACTTAAAAATAATATTGGAGCAATTAAAACTGCAGATTTTAATTATAATCTACCGGATAAAAAAATTGCCAAATACCCACTTGAAAAACGTGCCGATTCAAAACTTCTAATTTGGAAGAATGGTAATATTTCTCAATCGGTTTTTAATACAATTTCTGATATTTTACCTGATGGTTCCTTACTTGTATTTAATAATACGAAAGTAGTCAGAGCCCGGTTAAAGTTTCAAAAAGATACAGGTGCCAGAATTGAGATCTTTTGCCTGGAACCGTATGAACCTTCTGATTATCAGATTTCATTTGCCGAAAAAAAAAGCGTCCAATGGAAGTGCATTATAGGGAATGCAAAAAAATGGAAATCGGGTAAATTAAAAATGGCGGTTAAAATTAAAAATCAAAGCATACAACTTTCTGTAGAAAGTATAAACAATGAAAACGAGAATAACATTATCAGGTTTGAATGGGACGGTGGATATACTTTTAGTGAAATTATTGAACATGCAGGAATTATCCCTATCCCTCCCTACCTGAACCGCGAATCGGAGGAGACGGATAAAACCAGGTACCAAACTGTTTTTGCAAAAATAAAAGGATCGGTGGCAGCACCAACTGCCGGCTTACATTTTACAGATTCCATCATCAAAAAACTCGGTAACCGAGGAATCAATTCTACTGAAATTACCTTACATGTTGGAGCAGGAACTTTTAAGCCTGTAAAATCAGAAACGATTGAAGGGCATTCAATGCACAGCGAAACTGTGGCAGTTTCACTTCAGTTTTTGAAAAAATTATTCAACCATCAAAATAAGGTTATTGCTGTTGGTACCACTTCTGTGCGGTCTCTTGAGAGCCTTTATTGGCTGGGAAAACAATTACAAGGAGTCAAGGTCCAAAAAGATATTTTTCACATTTCGCAATGGGAAGCTTATACCCAACATGCTGATATCACTTTAAAAGAAGCCCTGGCTCACATTATAAATTATCTTGAAAATAACAATCAAACAGAAATTCATTTTACTACTCAGATAATTATTGTTCCGGGTTATCAATTCAGAATTATCGACGGGATGTTCACTAACTTTCATCAACCGCAAAGTACATTGCTATTACTCATTGGAGCCTTCCTTGGTAACGATTGGCGAAAAGTATATGATTTTGCACTTAAAAACAGTTTCAGATTTTTAAGCTATGGTGATAGTAATTTATATTTGAAATAAGGTTGATTCTGGATAATAATTTAGTTGACAGTTGATGACTTATTGACTTCTGATTATAAACCATTCCCCTCTTTCTCTTCCATTTCCCAGTTAGAATAAAAACGTTCGAGGAGGGAACCGTCATTCATTTCTTTACAAAGCGATTCGATGGTATTTTTAGGAACATCATAAATATCCAGGATAATCAAACCATCAAGGCAGTTATTAAATTTCGGGTCAACATTAAAGCCAATGATTTTTGCATTTAGCTTGATATATTTTTTTAGAAGAACCGGCAATCCTGTGTTTAGTTCATCCAGGTCGCCAATACATTTATCCAGCTTATTGATATCCTTTTCCATATTATCCATCAGGATATTCAGGTTCGGGTTATCACTTTTAAATTTATAGCTATTTCGTGGCCTGATGTTTTGTGCAATTTCCCATTCAAAATAATTTTTCATAATAAAGGAAATAATCAGGTCTTTCGAAATTTTCGAATAATTATTGCTGATACTTACGGGGCCGATCATATAACGGTATTCCGGGTTTTTCAAAAGAAAAAATAAAATCCCTTTCCACAAAAGAAATAGTGACATTGGTTTACGTTGATACTCGCGAACCACAAACGAACGTCCAAGTTCAACGCTTTGCTCCAATATTCCGGTAATTGAGTCGGAAGCCCTAAAAAGGCTGTTAAAATAAAAACCCCTTATTCCGTATTGCCTGATAATATCCTGCCCTATTCCCATTCTGTAGGCACCAACAAGGTTATCCAGTTCGTCATCCCAAATAAACATCTGGTAATAATAGAGGTCAAACTCATCAATGTCGATAGAACGGTTAGTTCCTTCACCAACTTCCCTGAATGTAATTTCACGCAACCGCCCAATCTCATTTAATAAATTGGGGATCAACTTTGAAGGGGCGCAATAAACTGTATAATTTTTAAGGTTAAAAAGTGTGTAATCTGTTTTTATTGCCTGAATTTCTTTTAATAAAATTTCTTTGGAAACCGGATCAATAATAAGCTCTGGCTTTGAATGAGGTTTTAATGAATAATTAAAAAACCGCTTAACCTCAATACTTGATTGGGTTTCGAGGCTGTAAGTTTTTGCACGCAGGTATCTGCCATACTGAAACAAATCGCAAAAATGATCCTGCTCCACAGTTCGGATAGGATTCCCGATCCTGACTTTAATAACCTTATTTCGTTTGTTTAATAATTCAGTGGGAAACTTAATCCCTTTAAAACCCGGGTATATTTTACTTACAACATTTACAAGCCTGCTGTTTGATCCCTGAAAATGAATAGGAACAACCGGCACGTTCGCTTTCTTAATAAACTTTATGATTGGAGATCGCCATTGCCTGTCTGAAATATTATTAAATGTGTCGTAATTACTATATTCGCCCGATGGAAAAATACTAAGTACTCCTCCGTTTTGAAGGTGCTCATTGGCTGCTTTAACCTCTTCTTCGCCAATTTCATTTTCATTTTCCACCTCAAAGGGATTATCAGCGAGAAAATAATTAGAAATAGGATCAATCTTTTTAAGCAAAAAATTAGAAAGCACTTGAATATCGGGCCTTATTTCCATTAAAAGTTTGATCATTAAAATACCATCCAAGCCGCCAAAAGGGTGGTTTGATATAGTAATAAATGCCCCCTCCTTTGGTAAGCGGTTTAATTCATTTTCGTCAAACTCAAATTTAATTTCAAGGATTCTGATTATTTCATCGATAAACTCAACACCTTCTTTTTCGCTAACCTTTTCATAAATCTTGTTCAATTTCCTGAACCGAAGAATATACATCAAAAATTTAGCAAAATATTCCCCACCAATATTAGATAGTCCGGGATTAACCTTAAAAATGTCTTTTGGTTTAACAAGATCCATTTACCGCTTCATTAATACTTTAAAAATAACTATCATGTTCGATTTAGATTAAAAAAAAGAATAGTTTTTTTAAATCTAAAAACATTGTAGCCTTAAACAACTTATTTATCAAAAGCTTACAAAAATAGTTTAAATTAACCGAACAACAATTAAGGGCTTATATTCGAAGCAAATCTAATGTTAATAACATCTCTTCAATCATAATATTTTTGTTTTTTTTGAACAAACCATAAAATCGAATGTATATTGTTACAAATTAAGAAACGGATGGAAGAGGCAAAATATACAATTACCGATTGGTTGCTAACCAGTCGTAAGGAGATGACAATGAGGGGATGGGAAAATACCGATGTAATTCTTTTTTCGGGCGATGCCTATGTTGATCATCCTTCTTTTGGTTCAGCAGTAATTGGAAGAGTTTTAGAAGCTGAAGGGCTAAAGGTTGCTATTGTACCCCAACCCAATTGGCAGGACGACCTGCGGGATTTTAAAAAATTTGGAAAGCCAAACCTTTTTTTTGCTATTACCGCAGGATGTATGGATTCGATGGTTAACCATTATACTGCCAATAAACGAAAACGTTCAAATGATGCCTATACTCCGGGAGGCAAACCAAATTTCCGGCCCGATTATACAACCATTACTTATTCAAAAATTATTAAAGACCTATTTCCTGATACCCCATTAATAATTGGAGGAATTGAAGCCTCACTGCGCCGCCTGACACATTATGATTATTGGTCGGATAAGCTAATGCCTGGAATACTTGCTGATACTGAAGCTGACCTCCTTTTTTACGGAATGGGAGAAAAATCGTTGGTTGAATTTGTAAAACTGGTTCAGAAAGGAGTTCCTGTAAAAAGCCTCACTACTATTCCTCAAACCGTATTTAAGGTTTCTCAGGATGATGATTATGCAACAAAATAAAAGTGGGATGAACTTGAACTGGCATCACAAGAAGAATGCCTTGCCCGCAAAAAAAAGTATGCACGT
>JABMQB010000109.1 GCA_013203525.1 Mariniphaga sp. | reverse complement strand
GCTCACTCCTTAGGAATGAAGCGAATTCAAGTTCAAATCCATCCAAAGGATTTTTTGCCGGAGTTAATAAAACCGTATGGTCACTATTGAGTAAAAATGATGATGGGTATGATTTGATTTTATATTTTTTTGCATGAAAATTTGATTCATCGTCAATAACAATAGTGCCCGGTATTTTATTTTCATCAATGAATTTTTTTATTTCTCCAATATCTGCATTTTTAATAACTACAAATAAACTAAGATTGTCTTTGAATTTTGAGGAAACCGTTAATAGGTATTTAAGATGTTCGCGGCAAACCAACATCTCAGAGTCGGCAAAAATAATGTAGCCATATTCATTGATATTATCAGAGCATTGCTGATTTCCCATTAAATCATTTAAACAAATAACAGGGGCAGAAGAACCGGGCGACAGGAATAATAGTTTTTCCTTAATTGTTTTAGCTATTGTATTAATGTTGTTTTCCGGATTATTCAAAAAAAAAGGATTTTCCAACATCGAAATTATAGATTGTTTTGGGAACCGGTTACTGTAATAACCATCGTGTAATAGTTTCAGTAATACAAAATCGGCTAATGAAGATTCCAGTTTAAATTTTTCCTGAAAATGGCTTTTTATAAACTTAATATCTACTTTTGCCACAGCCTCTCTTAACTCACTACCATGAATGGAACTGATTTCAAAACTTAATTTATTGTTGAATACCAGATTTAACAAATCGATAAAAGCCGGATTCAAGAAAGAAAAGGTAACAGGATTTAATTCTTCGAAAACAGTTTGGTGTTTAGCCTTGTTGATATCCGATTCTAATATTTTTAATTTGAATTTTAATTGATTTTTTATGATTGGATTTTGATAACCTCCAAATTCATCCTGCAATTTTATTTTTACCGAATCAAGATGAATTTCTGACTTTTGGTAATAAAGCTGATTAAAATAAGTATTTGTAAGTTGAATATAGCGGCCTTCAAGATTTGAAACAAGCTTATTGACTTCCTCATTTTTGTCTGATTCAACCCGGAGCCATAACAGGATAGGTTCAAAATATGGATTTTTAGATTCCAATACTGTTTTTTCTCGTAAAGGAGGAAGTTTTAATAAAAGTTCTGATTGTGGTTCAAGAATTAGCAACCCTTTGTAAATTCCAAATTCTGAATGGCAATAAATTGTTTCAGATAAATCTATTTCCTTTTTAAATAAACCATCAGCATTAATTATGATTTTGAAAATTTCTTTTTTGTTTTTTGTAATGGGGTCAGTGTAGGTTGTAAATACCAGTTCTTTACCAGCATAATCGGGTTCATTCCCCTGAATAACCGCAGAATAAGTTGACAAGAATCCCAGGGTTAGTACAAAAACAGTAAAAATTCTAAGGAGTAATTTATTCATTATAGTTTTTAAACTCGTCGGGATTTAAACTTTCCGGCAGAAACATGCTTGCATCTCCTCCATGTAAAATAATATCTCTTACAATTGATGAATTAACGGGTGTATGCTCGGGCAATGTTAGGAGGAAGACGGATTCCAGTTCGGGGTACATTTGTTTATTTACCTGGGCTATTGCCCTTTCATACTCAAAATCAGATGAGGTGCGAATTCCCCTTAATATAAATTTGGCGTTTACTTTTTTACAGAAATCAACGGTTAATCCTTCATGAATTTGAACACTGATATTTTTGTCATTTTTAAAAACTTCATTAATCCATTTCATCCTTTTATCGAGCGGGAAAAAAGGTTTTTTATTGGAATTATATCCAATCATAATAATAACCTTATCAAATATCGACATCGACCTTCTTACAATGGACTCATGACCTATTGTGAACGGATCGAATGACCCTGGGAAAATTGCATTTTTTTCCATCTGTATATATTTATATTGTACCTATCCGTTTTAACGGTGAAAATATAATATTAGTTTATTGTTTTTACTTTATTGGCATTTACAAACAAAATATTTCCAATATCATTATAACCCGACACAAATTCATTGGTGTCTTTTAACATATCAATATTAAATCCAAATGACCGGAAAATAATGTAGTAAACACCCCCTCCCTGAACCCGCTGGTTTGTGGCAATTTCGGCAAAAGCAAACGCAGTGGGGATGGTGACTATATGGCCTAAAATAATAATTCCAATCACTCCAAAAAAACCAACTTGCCCAACAGCCCAGCCAAACCGAAGAAAAAGGATTGCCCCCAGAATAGTTGACAAAGCTGTAAGGAATACAGGCATGGTACCAAACTTCGCATTTGTATTTACCAGCGATTTTGCCATTCAAATTGTTTTTATCAAAGTTAAACGTTCACTTCAAAAATAAAAACAATTAATTTGACAAAGTATAAACATCAATTTATATTTAAATATCCTTATTTTTGGGTGTTCTTCAATTCTCATTAATAATTGAACCAAGAGAATTGGAAGAAAAAAAATTAAAACTTCATATAATTCTGTTGGTCTGGAAGCATAATAATTCAAATATGGAAAATTCAATACTCTCTGTGATAATTCCTGTTTATAATGAAGAGAAAACAATTACCCGGATACTTGATAAAGTAATTAAGGTTGAGTTGATTGGTGGTTTCGAAAAGGAACTTATCCTTGTGAATGATTGCAGCAATGATCGTTCAGCAGAAGTTATTGATAAATATATAGGTGATCATCCCGATGTGAATATGAAGTTTTTTCATCAACCAAAAAACATGGGTAAGGGAGCAGCATTACATCGTGGAATAAAAGAAGCTAAAGGATCATACTTGGTTATTCAGGATGCCGATATGGAATATGACCCACATGAATATAACGATTTGTTAAAGCCTGTAATTGAAGGTTTTGCTGATGTTGTTTACGGTTCCCGGTTTCAGGGAGGCAGACCACACAGAATATTGTTTTACTGGCATTCCATAGGAAATCTGATGCTTACAAGAATTTCAAATATATTTACAAATTTGAACCTGACCGATATGGAAACCTGTTATAAACTTTTCCGGTCGGATATTATAAAAGGACTTAACCTGAAGGAAAAAAGGTTTGGATTTGAACCTGAGGTTACTGCAAAAATGTCGAGGATACCAAATATAAGAATCTATGAAATTGGAATTTCCTATTATGGAAGGACCTATGAAGAAGGGAAAAAAATTAGTGCAAAAGATGGGTTCATGGCTATCTGGTGTATTTTGAAATATAATATATGGAGCAGAAAATAGAGGAGGCAACAGATGTAACTGACCAGATAGGATTTGATACACTTGATAGTATTGCCCAGGCTGACCGTTTTAATGAATGGATGTTTAGAACCATTTCGGCAGATACAAAAGATGAGGTTTTAGAAATTGGAAGTGGCATTGGTAATATTTCAGGTTATTATATCGAAAATGATTTTAATATTTCTGTCAGCGATATGCGGTCGGAATATTGCGATTTGCTACAGAAAAAGTATACAGGTAAAGGAAATTTCAGAAATGTTTATCAAATTGATATTATTGACCCGGATTTTGATCAGAAACATAAAAATCTATTTGGTAAATTCGATTCGGTGTTTGCGTTAAATATTATTGAGCATGTTGATGATGATGATTTAGCAATAAAAAATTGTTATAAATTATTAAAAGAAGGAGGTTGCCTGGTAATTCTGGTTCCGGCATTTATGTTTTTGTTTAATGGTTTTGATGAAGGACTTGGACATTACAGGAGGTATAATAGAAAGAGCCTGGATAAATTATTCAACCAAAATAATTTGAATATTGAACGAAGCCGGTATTTTAATTTTGCGGGTGTATTGGGTTGGTGGTTTAGTGGTAATATATTAAAGAAAAAAACTATTCCATCGGGGCAAATGAAACTTTATAATTCCCTGGTGTGGATTTTTAAAATTGTCGATTTTTTCACCAAACGTTTTATTGGTTTAAGTGTAATTGTATCAGGTAAAAAGTAGAAGTTTTTTAAGATTACAATATGGGAAGAAAAAAGATCACATACTGGACAGCAATAAAAATAGTGAAGTTTTTCATTATTTTTTATGCACTCGGTATAACGGGCAATCTCATTTATAAAAACACAAAACATATTCCTGCCGAAAAATTTGTTATGCGTTCTGACTCGGAGGGATACTACCAATATCTCCCACATTTTTTTATTTATGATTGGGATGACATGGGAAAAATGCATTGGGCAAAAGACTATAAACCTGGAGTAAAACTGAATATGTATACATGTGGTATTGCAATAATGCAAATACCTTTCTTTTTTATAGCTCATTTTTCAAGTATTTATTTTGAACTTGAAGCGGATGGATATACCTCTGTGTATTTTATGTGGATACTTTTAGCAACAATATTTTATGTTGGTTTAGGATTACTCTTCCTTTATAAAAGCCTAAGGAGATATTTTTCAAAGAAAATTTCATTTTGGACAACTTTATTAATATTCTTCGCAACAAATTTATATTACTATTCGCTAATTAGCCCTGGAATGTCGCATGCATATTCGTTCAGTTTAATTTCTATGTTTGTTTATTTTGTACCTCGATTTTATGATAAACAATGCTTTAAAAATATTTTGATGGTTTCGATACCTTTAGGATTAGCAACTCTAATTCGACCTACGAATATTCTGATTGTATTATACTTTTTCTTTTATGGAATAACGAACATTAATGATTTTCGCAACAGGTTAAAATTATTTTTTAAGAATTGGTATTACATACTGACAATGTTAATTGTCGGAATTGTAATTTTTATCCCACAAATGTTATATTGGCATACAATTACCGGGAAATATATTTTTTATTCGTATCGCGATGAAGGTACCTTCCCTTTTTTATGGTCACCTAAAATATTAACTGTTTTATTTGGCGCCCGTAATGGTTGGTATATCTATACACCACTTATGTTTTTAGCCTCTTGCAGCCTGATTTATCTGGTTATTAAAAAGAAGTTAAATTCGCTCGCAACCTTAATAATAATGATTGTCATTATTTATATTAATAGTAGTTGGTGGAGGCCAACATTTAGCTCGGCTACAGGTTACCGGGCATTAATTGGATTTTATCCGTTTATGGTTATTCCATTAGCATTCTTACTGAATAAGATTTATACACAGAAACGTATTGTGAAAATAGCCTTCACATTCTTATTAGTTATTTTTGTCGTGTACAACTTATTATTCAATTATCAATATAATTCAGATGTTTGGTGGAACCATGAATGGACCTGGTCTAACTTTTCAAGGTTAATTACTTTTTAAAAATTAATATTATTATTCTGTATCATTTAAATGATTCATTCCGATATATTTCGCCCCAGGCATGTTTGTTTTTAAATGATTTAATTAAAGTGCAATTTTTTCTAACTGAATCAGTAACTGCCGGAGG
Source organism: Mariniphaga sp. (assembly GCA_013203525.1). Classification (GTDB taxonomy): domain Bacteria; phylum Bacteroidota; class Bacteroidia; order Bacteroidales; family Prolixibacteraceae; genus JABMQB01. The sequence continues at coordinate 4,466 of JABMQB010000109.1, read as the reverse complement.
AAGATGCATTGTTGATTCAAATACAATTATTCCAGCGTCATCCAATTTTTTAATGTCCGATATTTTTGAAAAAGCCTTATCTCCTTTAAGATATTGTAGTTTTTTGTCGCGTAAATAAAAAATCATATTAAAACTTGCCGAAATTGGGATATCATACCACTGTTGCTCTTCACAATAATTAACTAAATTGCGGTGTACTTTTACGGCTTCAACATATCCTAAGTCACTGTCGGAATTTGATTTACTTGTTAAACTTTCATACAATGGAAATGCTGCAAGAATTATGAGTATAATATAATTAATAAGAATGTATTTTGTTTTTATTTGAGAAATTAAAATTGAAAAACTTATAACAAATAAGGTTAACAGATTTAACATATATCTTTTTGTAAAGAAGTTAACCGAAGAAAAAAGAATAAAAGAAATAAAACATATTAAAATTATCAGCAGAATATTACCACCCGCTATTTTTTTCTTCTTAACAACTAAAAATATTATACTAATAATTGCTCCAATACTTAATAAAGTTCGTCCAAAAGATGTAAAAATTAAATGCAGAGCAGTATTTATTTTTTTCTTAATTACATAAGTGTCAATATCTATGTGCCCAAGATGATCTTTGTAAAAGTAGGATTCAAATTCAAAATAATGAAGTATTAGGTAACCCGAATACATAACCAATGGAATAACAAGGAAAATCAATTTAGAGAATTTATAATTCCCTTTTTTTGAATTGAATAACCATTTGAAAAAATAGAACATTATAAACATGCTTACAAAAACAATTGAAGTTTCTTTGGTTAAAACCATTAATGTGCCGGAAATGGCAAAAAGAAGAAACTTTTTTGAAAAAAAGGCATCAAGGCAAATTATCAGAAACAATGTAACTAACATTTCAGGTAAAACTAATGTTGCCTGTGCAAGAATTAATGATTGAACACTGAGGATTGTAATACCAATATTTGCTGCAAATAACGTGAAATGTTTTTTTAAAAAATAATAGCTATATATCAATAAAGAAGTGGATACAACTAATGGCAACAGTTTTATTAAAATAAGATTATCAGAGACCAATAACATCCAACTTGAATTCAGGAAAAAGAAAAAAAGAGGATGCCCTTTTGCCACATTTAAGGGTAGTGCACCGGGCAATAATCCGGGACCGCTTTCAAACATTTTATATACTGCCGGATAATATGACCAGGCTTCATCCCAAAAAAATTGCAATGATAAATGGGGTATCTTAATTATAAGAAATACAATTACGGGTAAAACGAAATAGTATTTTTCATATATTTTTTGAGACATTTTCAATTTTGTAAATTAAGGAATATAAGGGAAATTATTAAACAATTCAAAATCATTTGAAACCTTAACTAAAACATCAGAGCTTACAGGTTTAACTAGAATATCATCCACTGCAATATAATCGCCCCTAATATTTAATTGTATTGTAAAACCGGGTTTCAGATCAATTTTATCTGCCACCCTGATCCAATGGTTATAAACATTATGGACTTCACGGGTATTTAATCGTTTTTCATTCACCTTATTTTTTTCTGAATCGGATATTATAATCGTTGCTTTAGGCATATCATATTTGCGGTCATCAACATACAACCAGAATGAAATCTCGTATTGCCCGGAAATAAAATCGCTGTTTAATGAATCGTTTAATAATTCAAAATCTCCACTTTTTTCGTAAAAAGCACCGTTTCCACTAAATTTATTAAGCGAATAAATATCTTCATAATCAACATATATTATAGATTGGTTGGCAATGGAATCAGAGTATATTTTTCCTGCTCCCGAAAGTTTTGTTTTTACAGTATCCGCCATTTGAACCCAGTTTTGATAACTGTTGCTGAAAACACTTAATGGCAAAGTGGATAAAGTGATATAATCATCCTCCCAAAATACTTTTGCTTTGGATTGAAGCCAGGTTTCCTGTTTATTCATCTTTTCTTTGGTACAAACCAAAAGCAATGGTTTTTCATTCATATCATCCAGCCTGGTTTTTCTGATTGCCGAATCGGCCAGCATTTGAATACTGCTCAATGCATTGGTAAATGACAGCCTTGGTGAAAAACTTTGAACTAAAGGCAATCCTGTATGATAAGAACACTTCATTGCATCGGAAAAAGCGTTCATCCCTTTTTCAAATAACAATTTATCGCCACAAGTGCTTGCATAGGGAAGGAAAAATATGGCCTGATAATCATTCGGATTAACACCAGCTTCCTGAAAACGGCCAAGGAATTCGTCATCAGATGATTCCAGTTTATCATTGTTATTTAATAAACGTTCGGTACTTCTCCGAATATTAATTCCGGCATCAAGCGACCAGTATACGATTACAAAAATCAGAATCAGGATCCCAGGTAATGGAAATCTTTTTAATCTGAATAAGCGGTAGAGTTTGTAAAAAAACAGCGCGGCATAAACTGTGAAAACATAATAGAATATCCAGGTAAACCGTCCAAGTGCCCTGAATTGTTTAACAGGAGGTACCAGTTCGAGCAAGAAACCAAACCCATATTTAAATGGGATACACATGGCAAAAAGAAGGACAAGGATGGCAGCATAGAAAAATGCATTCATCTTTTTATCAGGAGCAAAAATTCTCCAGCTTACTTTTTTCTTTGATATCAGATTGTAAATTCCGGTGATAAATATTGATACAGCAAGTAATGTTGCAGGCAATCCAACATATGCCCTGCCTTCCCATTGGAAATCCATATCAATAACATTTCCTACAAGTGTTTTTAATGGCGATATAAAAGGAAGGAATACACTAAGAAAATCGGCATGATAAACATAAAATCCATATGGATTGAAAGGTCGGTCAGTAACCCAGTCGGTTGCTGAAACCAGTCCTTTTACAATAACAAGCGGGATGATAGCTATTACAAATAAGTACAATGCTGTTTTCCAGTAATTTTTCAGGTTTTTGCGGTTTTTCCACAGTTCAACAAACAACACTCCTAAAAGAAATATGGCATAAAACGAAGCATAATATGCGCTGGTAAATCCCCCAATTAATCCGGCAATTACAAGTAGCGATGCCCATAGCCATTGTTTTTTTCCTTCTTTCCATCGAATTAGTAAATACCAAAACATGGGCAGGAAAAAAGCATATACCATTTCAAAATGACCTAAAATCCGGTCGAATTGGGGGGTAAGGAAAAGTAGGATAATTGCCAGAATTGCTGCATACCATCGTGGAAGCGAAAACCTTCGGAGAATCAAAAATATAAAGGGTATTGCCAGCATTAACGATAAGATCATAGTCAGGTTCATAATTGCAACACCATTGTTTGCAATGGGGTAAATATTCTTATCAACAAATTTTAAAACCTGAACATAAAGTGGATGCGAATTAATGTATTGAAGATGATCCCCATAAGGGTAATTAATGCCGTCGTGTTTTATGCCTTCATCGAATTTCAGGTAATATGAAAAATTAAAATAGCTTTTTACAGCATCGCCACCTTTAGAATACAAATAGGCATTTGGATGTTGTAATACCGGTTTAAAAATAAAAAAGAAAGCTACCGATGATAATATCAGGATGATAAATATGGTGATCAGATTTTTTTTCATTTGTCTGTTTGATTTGAATTCAATTCTGAATTGGAATCTTCTTTTTCAATAATTTCAACAATATGTACTGAATTAGTATTTTCTTGATTAAAAAATATTTGATTTGTGTTAAAATCAAGATTTTCAGGCATAGTATGTTTTAAATCATTCAGAATTTGGTCTATATTTTCAGTTCTTGGACTATACAAATAAAACTTTAATCCAGCTTTATTTATTTTCAAAGGTTCTCCCCACTGATGAAAAGTATGATCCCAAACGTGGTAGAGATATGAATTAGGATAGAGCTTACCTAATAACGGTTTATATAATTTATTAGGATACTTCCCTGCATAAGCCCCGGTAAACATCATAGCATATTCTTTATATGGATTGCCGGAATATCGTGAACCAATTACTTTTATCGAATCTTTTGGTAACGTTTGAATAAAATTAAAGGTTTCCATTTTTTGAGCTACTGATATTGAAATATGCCTGGTTTTAGATGGCAATTTTTTTAATTGCATGTTAAAAACAATCAATATACAAAATATCATTAGGGAGTTAATAAGTAAGATATTTTTCTTTTTGAAAATAATGTAACTGAGGTTTGTAGCTAAAAGAAAAACAATTAATGGGAATAAATATAAAGCCGGAATAAAATATCGATATTCGAATTGGCGACCGACCATAAACAGAATAGATAAAATAATTAGTGAGACACCCAAAGACACTAAAAGAACTTTAAGATTTCTCCTTTTTTTAAGAAAAAAAGCAATAACGGTTATTATCAGGAATAGTATAATTATTATAAAAAATACCTTATTAGCCTGATATAGTTTTTGAATGTTCGGTATAAAAGTTGTTGAATCTAAAAATCCCTTTTC
>JABMQB010000108.1 GCA_013203525.1 Mariniphaga sp. | reverse complement strand
GTTTAAATATTATACTATTTGTATAAAATTTACAGAATCTCTATTATTCCATAAAATTTTGATTTATATAATTTTGAAATTTATGTTTGTAATTTTCCGAAACAGGTATTACTATTTTATCATCGTATATTATCCGGAACCTTTCAATAGTAGTTATTTTTTCAAGATTTACAATGTAAGAGCGATGTACTCTCATAAATTTTTCAGATGGTAATTTTTCTTCCAGTGATTTTAAACTCAATAACGTCATAACAGGTTTATGTCCGGCAAGGTGTATCCTAACATATTCTTTCATGCCCTCTATAAACTTAATTTCATCCAAATTAATCCGAACCAGTTTATACTCTGATTTAATAAATAAATAACCGTTATTACTTTCAATTTCTTCAATCTGGTTATTAATTAATTCCAGTTGTTTTTTTGCTTTTGAAGCTGATTTTGAAAATTCTGTAAACGAGAATGGTTTTAAAAGATAATCGATTGCCTCAACTTTAAATCCTTCGATAGCATACTGGCTATAAGCTGTAGTAAAAATCACATGGGGTTTGTTTTCAAGCGATTTTACAAAATCAAGGCCATTTAAATCCGGCATATTAATATCAACAAACATTAAATCGATATTTGAAGATTCCAGGACTTGAAGTGCCTGAAATGCATTAGAGCATTGCGCAATCAATTCCAGAAAGGGTATTTTCCCAATATAATCTGAAATTTGTTTCAATGCCAATGGTTCGTCATCAATAGCTATACAATTAATTTTCATCAAAAGGTATCTTTACAATGGTTTCAAAAATATTGCCCTTTATTCCGTATTCAAAACTAAAATTATTCTTATAAATAAGTTCAAGCCTTTTCTGAAGATTTTTTAGACCAAGCCCACCCTCTTCTTTTGCTAAATCATGATTACTGTTTTCACTCCTGAAATACAACCAATCCTTATCAATTTTCATGTAAATCCCTATTGTTGACTCTTCCTGATAACTGATTCCATGTTTGAATGCATTTTCAACCAACGAAGTAAAAATCATTGGTGGAATTTCCGTATTCGGGATTTTTTCAGGAAAATCAAGTTTAATATTCACATCCTCTGTGAATCGAAGTTTCATCAAATCAATATAATTCTGAATAAACTCAATTTCCTTTTTAAGGGTTGTTTTACCTTGTTCAGTATCATAAAGCATATACCGCATAAGCTTCGAAAGTTTTATTATTGAATTTTTTGCATCTTCCGAATTAATATCAATTAAAGCATGAATATTATTGAGAGTATTCATGAAAAAGTGAGGGCTTACCTGGTTACGAAGTAAAGCCAGTTCCGACTGCAGTTTTTGTTTTTCGAGTTCTTTATTTTTTTGCTCTTCATCCTGCCACTTTACAGCTAGTTTTATTGCTGTATTAAATCCCACTACTAATCCCGATACAATTAAATTATTGATTATTGTGACATGCCATGGGCGTATTTGTGGTATTGGTCCCGGTCCCCGAAGCATATCTTGTGGAATTCTTCCTATCGGTTGATTTAATGGTGATGGAGCCTGCATTACCAACCTACCAACCAAATCACCCAATAGTCCGATTCCAACTATTACTATCAACGATAATATTAGATAGTATAATTTTCTTCCATCAAAAAAAAGTGGAAATATTAAATAATTATGAATACAAAAAATCACAAAAAACGGGGCTGTTCGAATCCATTCTCTGTAAATCCTGTTCCAATTATAAACAGAATTGCTATTTGAAAAAATAAGTGGCATCAAAAAAATTATGCCCCAGATTAACAGGTAAATAAATAATTCCCCTTTTTTCAAACTAAGTTTAACTTTCTTCTTCTCCGACATATTTCTAAAAATAGCAAATTATAGGCTTATTCTCCTAATTCTAAAAACTCAACAACTGCATCCTTGCGTTGAGATACATGAATTTTCAAATAATCAATAGCCGACTCAAAATCAGAATCACTGCTTAAAAATGAATATCCGTATTGTTCTCCATTGGTTCCAACAACATAATTACTGATTAGAGAAAAATAATCTGAATAAATTTCGTGCATCCAGGATGGATAAAATACTTCAGCAAGAAACTTTGAAACGTAATTTCGATATTGATTATTCCACTCTTCATCATCAATAATATAACAAATAAGTGGCCAATTATCTTCTACCTCATCAAGCTCAAGTGTAACAGCTCCTCCTTGTTTCCCGCTTTGTAAGGCTTCGTTATTATCCCAGGGAATCCATGTTAATTTTCCATCTTCCGGATTATTATACAAATAAAAATTATGCGACATCTTTCCGTAGGTGTCCCAGTTTTGCATCACAGTATTAGCAGCCAACCATTTTAGAAAAATATCAATATTAAAAATTTCAGAAATGTCTTGTTTCCATTGTTCCCTGTTATCTATTCGTTGGTTACTGTGTAAAGTGTTGTAAAGATTTTGCACATCAGAATAGTCATCTTCTAACAGATTACTTTTTTTATACATTTCAGAAGTATTAAACGAACCGGATGCAAAAGTAGCAGCATCACCTTCGGGTTTATAAAGGTTACCATTCCCTTCTGAAAACTGTGATTTCAAAACCGTATCATCAACTTCTTCAACCAAAGTATACAGACCGAAATAAACAGAGCCATCGCCATGATCAATAAAAACCGTATAAAAAGAAGTGGATGGCGATGCTAAGCCAAAATCCTGAAATAATCCGGATGCAACTTTTTCTCTCAAAAAAGACCTGTCTTCAAAATTGTTTTTTAAACTAAGTTGTTTAAATCCGCAGAATCGTTGATCTTCAATTTCAGGATAGATATCTTCAAACTGGTCGAAATCGAGTTTGAAAGGAAATTTATTTAATCCCCGATTATAGGTTGAATTTAAGCTTGAATTTCCTTTAAAACGGATACCAACTTTATACCATTGACGCCCCTTAAAAAATATTTCACAAGGAACCCAAACCGGATCGAATGATGCAGATGTCATTGGATTTCCACTTGGCGGACCGCCTGTGTTTCCAATATTTTCTGCAAGGTCGTTTTGCATTTCTTCCCAATTTTCCTTATCAATTACGATATCAATTCTGTTTACCTTATCCGAAGGAAAAACAACAGAATAATCAGGTTCGGCGGATTTACTATGAGTTTCAGCACTCCAGTCAAAAATTTCAATTTTCTCATCCTGAATAAAGTTATCTTCGCTTTCACATGCCCAAAGGCATATCAGAATAATCGTAGCTATAATCCAAATGTGAATTGTTTTTTTCAACCTGAACATTTTTAATTCTGAGAATTAATATTTCTTACACAACGGACATAATTATAAATTCTGATTGCATCGCCCTGTGGCCCATGCCCATTTGGATATTCATCAGGATTTCCAATTTTAGGATCACTTCGTTGTGCACCCGCTCCATGAACATCCATCCATTGGTTGTTGAATTTTCCCATTGCCCTGCCAAAACTTATATAAGCTGCATTAGCTCCGTTATTCATATTTGCATGCGTAGTGCTACTCCAAAAATAAGGATAATCAATTTGTCCTGCTTCATTTATAATATCGGTACAATTAAAGACTGTATCGATTGCAGCAGAACTAGTTGCATCTGGGGCACGTGTGTAATAAACAATCCTTTGCAATTCCTTTATATCAGGCAATCGCCAGTCGCTATAACCTGCAAACTCTAATCCTTCAGCATATTCAAGCCCATCCTTCCAGGTCATTCCTTTATTTGAATCATCTTGCGTCCACATTAAACCTGTTGCCTCATCAGAAATGGTTTCATTATCATTATCTGTGAAATTATTATTGCCATAGGCTTCATTTCCCCGAACATAGAGTACAAAAAATGTTTTTCCTTGCGATTGCCCCGGCATAGGACCTGTAGGGTAGCCTTTAATCCTTCCGTCTGCAAAATTCACCCCAAACATCAGGTCTCCTCCTCCAAATTGAGAATCGCCAATATCAAGAGTTGAAGTTGCAAACTGGGCATCAATAATTCGTTCTCCGGAATTTGGATTGCCGTATTCAAATTCAAAAAAATCGGTATCTATAAAAGGTATCAGGTTACTGGTAGAGGAACCATTATACCCACTGGGATCCTGTCCGCTAAATATGATTAAGGAATACAGCTCTTTTATAGCTGGCAATCTCCAATCGGTATAACCTGCCAAATTGAATGTTGAAATACCAGCAACTGCCTCATCATAAGTTAACTTTTCGCCTGGATCCTTTTGCCACATCAATCCAGTATTATTATCAGTTATTGTTCCATTTTCATTATCAGTATAGTCAGGATTGATAGATTCATAACTTGCATCCTGTCCAAAAAATAGGTCATCAGCTGAGAGTGCTAATATTTCAGTATTGTTGTTATAATACAATTTCTGATTTGTTCCAACAATTGAATAAACACCATTGCTTTGATTAGGAATAACGACTGGTAGTTCGCGTTTACTAGGTGGAAGATTTTTTCGTAGATTTCTTTCCCTCAAAAATTTATGTTGCTCACAAGAACTTAATAACAGAATTGAAAAAAACACAATTGATAAAAAGCTTAGGCTATTTTTTAAAGATTTACAATTTAAATTTTTCATAATGGCTTATTTTAATTGATTACAAATCAATAATACAACCCTTAGAATTTAGAGAAAAATCTAATCAACCGATTGGAGAAATTTATCAACGAAACCAGGTAAAATTTCAACAAAAAAAAGAGGAATTTGAAAATACACCTTATTTTATCGTGTCATTTTTAATAATTCGATTCTTTTATTTCGAAATAGGATTGCGGATGTAAACATGCCGGGCACATTTTAGGAGCTACAGTTCCTTCATGAATAAATCCACAGTTTCGGCACTTCCACACAACTTTATCACCTCGTTTAAATACTTTACCTTCCTCAAGATTATTATATAAAGTCCTATATCTTTCTTCATGGGCTTTTTCAACCTTTGCAATTAATTTAAAAGCGGCAGCAACTTCCCGAAATCCCTCTTCTTCAGCTACCCTTGCAAATTCAGGATAGAGTTCAGTCCATTCTTCGTTTTCACCATCTGCCGATGCTTTAAGGTTTTCCATAGTTGTACCTATTTTTCCTGCCGGATAAGTAGCAGTTATTTCTACCATTGTACCTTCTAAGAATTTAAAAAACCGTTTTGCGTGTTCTTTCTCATTCAAAGCTGTTTCGGCAAATATGGCAGCAATTTGCTCCAGTCCTTCTTTTTTAGCCTGGCTGGTAAAATAATCATACCTCATACGAGCCTGTGATTCACCTGCAAATGCTTTCAACAGGTTTTGTTCAGTTTTAGTGCCGGAAATTGAATTCATAGTATTAGTATTGGTTTTTATTTCTTTAAAAATACAAAAAATCCTACTAAATTCATTTTATCAATTCATATGTAAAATTATTTTTATTGATTTTAAACAACATTATCAATTATTATTGTTGATCATTTAAAAATTACGACATTTGAAGCACTTTTAAAAAACGAAATTAATGTCGATAGATAAAATACAGCAAGAAATTATCGAGGAATTTTCTGTTTATGAAGACTGGATGGATAAATACCAGTATCTGATTGAATTAGGAAATGAATTAGAAGTTCTTGACCAGTCGCAAAAGAATGAACAAAATTTAATTAAAGGTTGCCAATCAAGAGTGTGGCTAACGGCCGATCTTAAAGATGGGAAAATACTTTTCAGAGGTGAAAGCGATGCTGTAATTGTTAAAGGATTGGTAGCACTTTTATTGCGGGTTGTTTCAGAAAGGACTCCTCAGGAATTAATAGAAAATGAATTGTTTTTTATAGATGCACTGGGATTAAAACAACACCTTTCTCCTACCCGGTCGAATGGGTTGGTTGCTATGATCAAACAAATTAAGCTTTATGCTGTTGCTTATAACAGAATTTCAGGATAAGGAGAAAAGAAAATGGATAAAAGGATAGACCTGATAATTGAACGATTAAAAGAAGTTTACGACCCGGAGATTCCAGTTAACATATACGATCTTGGATTAATTTACAATGTTGATGTTGATGAAAACGATAATGCAAATGTAGTAATGACATTAACTGCACCTGGTTGTCCTGTTGCCGACATGTTGGTTGAAGAAGTTAATCAGGCAGCGCTTGCAGAGGGCATTAAAACAGCCCATGTTGAACTTACTTTTGAGCCGGCCTGGGATAAATCGATGATGAGTGAAGAGGCCCGGCTTGAACTAGGATTCTTTTAATCATTACAAAGTTTCCACAATCTTGTGTTTTTGGATATATTCCGGATCAATTTCAATTCCTAATCCATGTCCGGTAGGAACTAAAATAACTCCATTGTCACTTTCCAATTTTGAAGTTTCACATTCGAACTGAATTTCTTTGTTAAATCCTTTAAATTCATGGAAAGGTCCGGCATTTGGGATTACTGATATAAAATGCATCATATATAAATACCCTAATCCCGATCCGGAAATGTGGGGAGTGCAGATTTTTCCTAAAGCTCCTGCCATTCGCGCTACTTTCATCGAACGAATCATCCCACCAAAATAAAACATATCGGGCTGGACAATACCCAACGCATCATTTGCAATCAGCCATCGGAAATTATGCAAACCTGGTTCCTGTTCACCTCCTGCAATAGGAATTTTCAGGGCGTCATTCACCATCTTGGTTTCCTCATACCAATCGAATGGAACAGGTTCTTCATAAAAATCAAATCCATTTTCCTCAAGTAATTTCCCTATCCTGATGGCTTCATCCACAGTATAACTTCCATTTGAATCTGCATACAACGTCATGTTATTATCAAATGATTTCTTCACAAGCCCGATCAATTTTTCTGTCCGCCCCGGTGGATAATCAACATTTTTACTCATTCTTCCACCAATCTTAACTTTTAAAGCTTTAGCCTGTGTTTTTTCAACCTGTTCAATAATAAGTTCAATTGATTCTTCAGCCGTTTTTCCTCTGTAATTATTTGCCT
>JABMQB010000107.1 GCA_013203525.1 Mariniphaga sp. | reverse complement strand
ATTAACAAAAACAGCCGCCAATATTACCACTGAATCTGTGTATTCTTTTAATATTATGGTAATAGCTCCGGCCACCAGCAAAATATATATCAAAGGGCTTTTGAACTGATTCAAAATAATTTCAGCCCTGGAAATCGGCTTTGTTTCAGGCAAAGCATTTTTGCCAGATTTCTGCCTTTTCCTAACTTCCTCTGAACTTAAGCCATGCTCAAAATTAGTACCTAAAAGCTCCACCGTCTTTATAATAGAAAGATTATGCCAAATATGTGTTTTTGGCTTTGTTTTCGTAACAGGCATATTTATCTATTGTATCAAAAAAACCCCTGCGTGTCAGCTTGGGGAAATGGGGAAAACGCCTCAAAAGAACCAGCGCCTTTCAGTTAATAATTTGCCTGATATTCGCTAAAAGCATTTATTAACTTTTTTGTTATCTCACCTACCTGGCCATTGCCTATTGTTATATCATCAACAGCAAACACCGGCACCACATTGCGCGTTGAAGATGTAATAAACGCCTCATTGGCATCTTTGAGATCCGCATATGAAAAATGCTCTTGTTTTACCGTTATGCCCTGTTTCTCTGCCAGCTCCAAAACAACTCTTCTTGTGATGCCCGGTAAAATTTTGTCATCCAAAGGATGAGTTATAACAACATTGTCTTTAACTATGAAAAAACTAAATGTAGTGCCTTCCAAAAACAGTTTTCTTTTCATCAGGGGAAATAAACAAGGCCTCCTGTGCCTGATGTTCTTTTACAACTGTTTGATGCGCAATAACACCGGCAACATAGCTTAACAGCTTAATTTCAGGCCATTGCCTCTGATAAGCAAAGCTGGCTAACTTAATGCCCTTCTCATACCATTCCACCGGCGGTGTTTTTAACGGTATAACTAATATATATAAAACAGCAGACCCTGCTGTATTTAATCTAGTTTCCCCTGCCATACCACCGCTGTATATAATTTCCAAAAGCAAATCCCCTTCTCTGTCGCTGTTCTTCTCAATTGTTTCTTGAATAATCGCCTGTAATTCGTCTTTGCTGTGAGGCAAAGGCATATGAACTTTTTCAGCCGAATTAAACAACCTGTCAATATGGTCTTCCAAACGAAAAACCTTGCTGCCTATTGTGCGGGCGGCCGTGAAAATGCGAAATCCCCGAAATGTGCCTACGGGGTCTTGAAGCACAGGCAAACTCAACTCATCACTCAAAACATATTTTCCATTCGCGTATGAAAGCATAAATTAGATGTGGACTTTAGGGGCGACATTTTGAACCTCTTTATGAAAAAAATTCAGAGGTGAAATGTGGCTATTCTCAAGTTGATTGCGACGTAATCACACTAAATTAATTTAATTCAATATCTTTTTTTAGAAACTGATATTCTACATTTCTTATCAGGCGTAACAGTAAATTCACACTTGATATTCGTGGAGTAATTAATTTTCCTGACGATTGGAAGCAACACTTCATTGTCAAATGGTGTTGGATCTATACTTCCAAAACCAGCCATCTGTCTTCTCTGGTCCTCAAAATGCTCATCTGGAACATCTATTATAATATTAAATTCAGCTCCTTCGCCTTCTATTTCATACTCAAGACCTTTTCCGCCTAAGTGCTCATTTAAAAAATCAAAAAACCGTGTTTTAGTTTCTTTTCTTGGCGCTTCACGTTCTGGCACATCCTCTGAATTAAATGGTAATTTTTCTCGCATATTATTTGATTAATTTAAACTATACTTCCATTTTAAAATGTTTATAAAAATTTGTAAAAGGTTGTGGACTTTAGTATCGACATTTTGAACCCCTTTATGAGAGAGATTCAGCGGTGGAATGGTGTTATTCCTCAGTTAGTACAGTAAATTAAATTTTAAAAAAATTTAATTTATTCCAAATCCGATTCAATTATCGTTAATTTTGATTCAGAATTTCCACTATAACGATATAAATATATTGTTTTATATTTTACTTCTTGTTGAGACGGAGATTTGTACAGTATCGTTAATTTAATTTTGTATTCTGAATTTAAACTATCTGCCATTATAGTAGCGAGATCATGTCCTATAAATTCTCCTGGGTTTAAAATAGTTGAACTATCTGTATTAGACAATAGTTTGCTTGAATTATCATTTAATCCTTCAATTTTTGTGTTTATAATAATTCCTGGCGTTTTTCCTGAGTTAACCAAGGCGACGGAATAAATTAAATTGTTATTGTCTAACCTTTTGTCTGAAGTACGCACTGTGATATATGGACGATTAGATATTTCGAAGTCTTTTTTCATTATGTTTACCATGGTATATGTGGAAACAGCATACCAGCCAGTAATAAGAACAAGACAAAACGTTATAACAAAAGAAGTAGTTAGTATTTTTTGATTATATGATAAATCTTTCCATGATTTCATATGTTTTTTTGATTTTTTCTTTGATCTCCTAACTTTTTGTTCCATTTTACCAAAAACTACCCAAAAAGGCGATTCTGTTATCCAAAGGTTTTTACAAATATTTAAATATTTGTAAAAGTCTTAAAAGCTGTGGTCCCAGGGGGAGTCGAACCCCCATTACATGAT
>JABMQB010000106.1 GCA_013203525.1 Mariniphaga sp. | reverse complement strand
CCTTCGCTGTGCTGCGGAGGGCAGGTGGTTGTTAGTTGTTTATGCTCAGAGCTTAGGGCGCAGGGCTCGGGGCAAAAAGTTAAAGTTCAAAGTATTGTTTATACCAATTTACAAACTCTGCAATCCCTTTTTGTACTTCAGTATTCGGTTTGTATCCCATGTTTTCAACCAAATCTGTTACATCAGCTTCTGTGCGTGGCACATGTTATTAAGACCTCCCCCGGCTCCTCCCAGGGAGGGGAGTAAAAAATGTGTGTTTAAATATTCTTTTTTCCCAAAGGCTTATTAGGTTTACAATTATTAAAAATCTTCCGGGGTTAAACCCGATTGCCTGATAATAGACCTGAAGGTCCCCACAGGTATTTCCTTTTTTGGGGAAGGAACGATTACAATTCTGTTGCCCTTTTTAAATTTTGCATGACTCCCACGTTATGAAACAAAGATAAATCCATTGTCCTCCAACGTTTTTATTATTTGGTTTGAGGATGGCAATTTAGACATTGATAGATGTTTCGCCAATTAGTGTTTCGTTTATAACGGGTAATTCCATTTGCGAACCTGGTTCATCGAAATAGAGCGCAAGCGCTTCATTCAGGTTATCAATGGCTTCCTGGATTGTACTTCCAAAACTGGAAACATCAATATTCAGGCACTGTGAAACGTAATATTTGTCTTCTTTGTAAACGACATATTTTATTGTTTTCATCTTCTACTTTTTAATAATTGCTTCATTTGATACAAAGGTAGTTTTATTCACTGAATTTTAAAACAGGATTTATACCGCTCAATAAACTTCTCAATCCCTTTTTCAATAGGTGTATCGGGTTTGTACTCCATATTTTCTACTAAGTTTTTTGTCGGCTTCGGTGCGTGGAAAACTGATAGTAACCGGGGCCGGGTTGCGTGGGGAGGAGTTTAAGTTTAAGGTTCAAAGTTTAAAGTATTTTTTATACCATATTACGAACTCTACAATCCCTTTTTGCACTTGTGATTAAGTTTAGCTTTTCCATTTTATACAGAATATCAATAAAAGGAAGGCCTGAAATATCTTCTTCAAGTGCATCGAGAAGTTGTTTAAACATGCGCGAGCCCATACTATTCTGAAGTTTTGAGAAACGATAAATTAACAGATCGAACAAAGCCAGTTCAATGTCTGATAGTTGGACAAAGTTAGATTCGGTTAAAGGGAAATATTTTATTATACTATTATATGCAAACATCATTCGTTGATGATGGATTGTACAAATAGCGAGCGTTTCTTTTATTTTATCTTTCAATTCATCGGTTAACATATCTGAACCTCTGTTTGTTGGATTGTTTTATAGAATGATGTTTTATTTATCTCCGGATGGTCCAGTACCACATCGATCTTTTGTTCACCGATTTGAAGAATCAGGTCGGTAATAAAATTAATTTTTGCACGAACATTAAGATGAGGATTACCGGATTTTTTTATAAACAGGTCGATATCGCCACCTCTCATTTTGTCGTTGGTGCGGGAGCCAAATAAAAATACCTGGACACCTTCGCCAAAGTGGAGGATTGCAAGTTTTTTAATACTTTCTATTTCAAAATCATTTAATCGCATATTCAAAGGTAATCAATTGTTGTTATATCAGAATTGAAAATGTTGAATATCGCTTTTATACGGTAAATTGCCAGTTGTTGTTTTCATTTATTTTTTATGTGAACCGATAAATCCATTGGCTCTCGTAACAAGTGCTTTCATTTAGTAGATTGTTGTGTTTGCATTAAATTTTCATTGATGCTGATTGAATAAGTGGTCTTTTGCATTTCCTGCCATGCATGTATAGCGCTTGGACTATTTGGCACCGAATAATCTTTGGTTTTCAAATCGTAAGGCTGCCCCTGCAAAATTTGCTTTGCATTTCGCGGGGTGAACTTTGATAATTAATATCTTCAATGCCTAGGTGCTTAAATTCGTGAGGCTGCGTCGGGATGCTAAGGGCACGGGGCGCAGAATACGGAACTCTGAGCAAAGGTTTTTGGACTTAGAGAAGTGATTTTCTGAAATTTGTAATATTTTGGTTGTCGGTTGTCGGTTATAGGTTGTCGGTTGTCGGT
>JABMQB010000105.1 GCA_013203525.1 Mariniphaga sp. | reverse complement strand
GAACTCCCTTGCTTTTCAGTCTGAATGAAGCAAAACAACATTTATTATGGTCGACACCTTTCGCTCGAAATTATAAAACAAACCATCCTAAAAAAGTTGAAAAATGGGAAATTAAACCGGTTACATTTTCCGATTATAACAAAGGATTCGACCTCATTCAAAAGCATATACATTTTGGAGATTCATTTTTATTAAATTATACCCAGCCAAGCCCTGTTTCATGTAATCTGAGTCTGGAACAGATATTCCATTCCAGCCCGGCTCTTTACAAAATCTATTTGAAAGATTCGTTTGCCTGTTTTTCACCAGAAATTTTTATTCGGATTGATAACAGGAAGATATCATCGTTCCCAATGAAAGGTACCATTGATGCAGCAATTCCAAATGCCAGAGTAATTATAAAAAATGATAGGAAGGAATTGGCAGAACACAATACAATTGTAGATCTTATCAGGAATGATATTAGTATTGTTGCTGATCAGGTAGAAGTGGAAAAATTCAGATACATAGACCAAATTAATACCAACCGGGGAGAATTATTACAAATGAGTTCTCAAATATCAGGTGTGTTGCCTGAAAATCATATGGAACAAATCGGTACCATTATTTTCAATATGCTACCCGCAGGTTCGATTAGTGGAGCGCCCAAACCCAAAACGGTTGAATTAATTAAAAAAGTAGAAAATTATACCCGTGGATTTTACACCGGAGTTTTTGGATATTTCGATGGAAATAATCTTGATAGTTGTGTATTGATCCGTTATATTGAAAATCAAAACGGGCAATTGGTTTATAAAAGCGGTGGTGGTATTACCCACCTAAGTAATTGCCAGTCTGAATACGAAGAAATGATAAAAAAAGTATATGTCCCCATTACTTGAAACTATAAAACTAAAAGATGGAAAACTTTACAATATAGCTTTCCATAACCGGCGGTTTAATGCTGCCAGAAAAGAATATTTTGGGATTTCAGAACAATTGGACCTTTCCGAAATAATAACAATTCCGGCTGATAAAAAACAAGGACTATTTCGATGCAGAGTGGTTTATTCTCCAAAAATTGAAAAAATAGAATTTATCCCTCATCTAAGCCGAACAATAAAAAACCTGAAATTAGTAAAAAACGATTCAGTAGATTATCGATTCAAATATAGTGACCGGAGCTACCTTCAAAAGCTTTATGGGCAAAGAGGAAATTGTGATGATATCTTAATAATTAAAAACGGATTCATTACCGACAGTTTTACTGCAAACCCTATATTTTTTAATGGTAAAAATTGGTGGACTCCGAATACTCCCTTACTCTCCGGAACTCAACGTGCCAGATATCTTGAAGAAGGTAAAATATCTGAATGTCAGATTACTCCATCCGATTTATCAAAATATCAGAAAGTAGGATTAATAAATGCTTTATGGGATATGAAAGATATGCCGGTTGTTGAAATCAATAATGTATTTTAAATCTCAACTTGTCTTAAAACCTCATTACTTTTTCGGCGATTACAAATTGCTATACCCGATTAATCCAACAAATGTACAATCAACCCCGACCGGAGTTTTGGTTCAAACCAGGTAGTTTTTGGCGGCATAATATTTCCAGAATCTGCAATATTAATCAATTGCTGCATTGATACAGGATACAACGCAAATGCTACTTTATAATCACCGCTATCGACACGTTTTTTTATTTCACCCAAACCACGGATACCCCCAACAAAATCAATTCTTTTATCGGTTCGGAGATCAACTATTCCTAAAGTAGGCTCAAGTATTTGTTTTGAAAGAATAGTAACGTCTAATACACTTATTGGATCGTTGTCATCAGATGTCCCTTTTTTTGCTGATAATTTGTACCATTCATTTGAAAGATACATGCCAAACTCGTGCAATTTTTGCGGTTTGTAAATCTGTTCGCCTATTTTTTCAACTTCAAAAGCTTGTTCCAATTCAACCAGAAACTCATTATCAGACAAGTTATTTAAGTCCTTAACTACCCGGTTATAATCAATAATATTTAATTGGTTATCAGGGAAATGGACAACCATAAAAAAGTTATACTCTTCGTTACCGCTGTGATTCGGATTTTGTTCTTGTTTTTCAATCCCAATCCTAGCAGCTGCGGCTGTGCGGTGATGGCCATCGGCCACATAGGTAAACGGGACTTTAGTGGCAAACAATTCTTCAATTTGTTTATTTAGGGCACTATTTTCGATAACCCAGAAGTGATGACCAAAACCATCTTCAGCTGTAAAATCATATTCAGGATCCTGATTCTTAACTATATCCTCTACAATTTCATCAATTTCAGGAACAGCCTTGTAAGAGAAAAATACCGGTTCAATATTAGCATTCAAATAGCGGGTCAGAATCATCCTATCGTCCTCTTTTTCTGGCCGGGTTAATTCATGTTTTTTAATGATGCCTTTATGATAATCGTCACAGGCAGCAGCACCCACTAATCCATACTGGGTTTTACCGCTCATTGTTTGAGCATATATATAATATTTAGCCTCAGAGTCCTTAACCAACCACTCCTTTTCCTGAAAATTTTCAAAATTTAAAACCGATTTTTCATAAACTTCTTCTGAATGGATATCAGTTCCCGCCGGGCAATCAATCTCAGCGCGGGTAATATGAAGAAGAGAACATTCTTTCCCTTCCGCCATATTCATAGCTTCTTCTGAATTCATCACATCATAGGGCAGGCATGCCAGTTTTTCAACAATCTCTTTTGGGGGCCGTAAGCCTTTAAATGGTTTGATTATAGCCATTTTAAATAGTCATTAATCAAAAGTAATCAGAAATAAGGGAATTGTAAAGTCATCAATTCACTTTAAAAGTAACATCTCCATTTTCAAAAAAGCCAACAATTTGCTCGGCTGCAGCAACCCCTGCATTTATATTTGCTTCTGAAGTTTGAGCTCCCAGTTTTTTGGGTGAAAAATAGAACCTGCCTTCCAATTCTTTTTCAAATATTTCTTTTTTATCAGGTGCAATATCGGATAAGTATTTTATTCCTGGTTTTTCTTTCATTGTTTTTATAAGGTCTTCTTCATTAATAACCTCTTTACGAGCTGTATTTACCAGAATACTTCCATCTTTCAGATTTTCAAGAATCTCGTAACTAACCGATTTAATATGCTCTCCACGTGCTGGGACATGAATAGATACAATGTCAGATTTTTTATAAAGTTCCTCTAATGAATCGGTTACTTTTAATCCGATTGCAGCGGCTGCTCCTTTGCTATATCGGGTATATACAATTACTTTCATCCCGAAAGCTCTTGCAATTCGAAATACATTTCGGGCAACATAACCGAATCCATGGAGGCCTAATGTTCGTTTTCGGAGCTCACCACCAGGTTTCCCAGAGAAAAATTCCCTTAATCCATAAATGGTCATTCCAATTGCTAACTCAGCAACTGCATTTGAATTTTGCCCAGGTGTGTTCATTACAACAATATCCTTTTCGGTCGCAATCGCACAATTTATATTATCGTAACCAGCGCCAGCCCTGACAACAATTTTAAGGTTTTTTGCAGCTTGTAAAACCTCTGAATCAACAATATCGCTTCTTACTATAATAGCATCGGCACCAGCAACTGCCTGAAGCAATTCACCTTTGCCAGAATATTTCTCAAGTAAATCAAGTTTATAACCTGCCTTTTTTAAAATCTTGCTGATTTTGGTTGTAGCTTCAGAAGCAAATGGTTTTTGTGTTGCAATTAATACATTCTTCATTTTATTCATTTAAGAAGGTTTGAAATATTTCGTTATTAATTGCAGTTAAACGAAAAGAAAGAAAAAAAATGCAGAAAGTGAGTATTCTGCATTTCAGCAAATTATATTGTTTGTTCAAATTCCTGCATCGCTCCGATCATGGCTTTTACACTATCAACAGGCATTGCATTATAAATGGATGCTCTGAAACCGCCAACAGAACGATGGCCTTTAATACCAACCATACCTTTTGATGTAGCAAAATCAAGGAATGCTTTTTCTTGCTCAGCATATTCAGGTGTCATAACAAAAGTTACATTCATACGTGATCGGTCTTCTACAACTTTTATGTTTGGTTCGAACAATATATTCCTGTCCAATTCATCATAAAGCAATGTAGCTTTTTCGATATTAATTTTTTCCATTGCTTCAACACCACCTTTTTCTTTCAGCCAAATTAGTGTTTGCAAACAAGCAAATACAGGTAACACAGAAGGAGTATTAAACATCGAAACTTTATCGATATGAGTTTGATAATTTAACATGGTTGGAATAGGACGGTCAACTTTCCCCAATGCATCATCTTTTACAATTACTAAAGTCGCACCTGATGGCCCAAGGTTTTTCTGAGCACCTGCATAAATTACATCATATTTTGATACATCAATTAAACGGCTAAATATATCAGAAGACATATCGGCAACTAAAGGAACGGGAGAAACAGGATCGGTTAATAAGGCGGTTCCAAAAATGGTATTATTCGAAGTTATGTGAAAATAATCAGCATCTTCAGGAATAACAAATCCTTTAGGAATGTAATTAAAATTCGCATCTTTTGAAGAAGCAACTTCAACTATTTCGCCAATCAATTTTGCTTCTTTGATTGCTTTCGACGACCATGAACCGGTATTCAGGTATGCTGCCTTTTTCTTTAACAAGTTATAAGGAGCCATTAGAAACTGAGTGCTGGCACCTCCTTGCAAAAACAAAACAGAATATCCTTCTGGCACATGCAGTAATTCTTTAACCAGCTCAATCGCCTTATCCATTACTGCAACAAATTCCTTACTCCGGTGCGAAACTTCCATTACAGATAAACCTGTTCCGGCAAAATCGATAGCAGCCTCTGCAACCTTTTGTTTTGTAAACTCGGGTAAAATTGAAGGACCCGCGTAAAAATTGTGCTTTTTCATTTTAAAATTGTTTTTGTCGTTAGCCCCGGTTCCGGGTTTTAATTTTACTAAAGATTAATTTCCTCAATATTCTCATTGTAACTGCAATTACGCTGCAAATGAACGTAATATTTAAAGGCTGAGCGATGAGAAAAATCAATCTTTATTCGGATACAATAAGTTTTAAAACATCATTCCAAATTAAACTATTACATCACATGAATAACTAATAATCAACAGTTTATCACTTAATGCTTAAAAGAACCATTAATTTATTACCAAAGATAGAGAAATCCCTGCATTTTGTAAGCAGCAGAGGCATCTAATTATCAAATGTTAAAATAATATGAAACCCTAAAATTATTAATGCAGAATTTTTTCTTTAATTGAGAGATGAAAAGAATAATCATTAAAATACTTTTTGAAAGATCTGTATTCTTAAATAAATGGAAGTTTTACAATTTCGGCAGGAATGCTTTTATTCCTGACTTTTATATAAATAATTGTTCCAAAAGCAGTATACTCTTTATCGATATAACCTAGTCCGATTCCTTTTTCTAAAACCGGCGACATTGTACCAGATGTAACCTTTCCAATAACTGAATCTTCATTATTTACAATTTCATAATCGTGTCGAGGAATACCCCTTTCCTGAAGAATAAACCCCCGAAGCCTTTTCTTAACTCCCTCATTTTTCTGCATTGTCAGGTAATACGAATCCACGAATTCACGTTTATGATTAAACTTTGTAATCCATCCCAAACCCGCTTCAATAGGCGAAGTTGTATCATCTATATCATTCCCATAAAGGCAATATCCCATTTCAAGCCTAAGAGTATCTCTGGCTGCCAAACCTATAGGTTTAATTCCTTCCTCGTGCCCTGCCTTAAAAATAGCTTCCCAAATGTGCTCTGCGTTGTTATTCGGAAAATAAAGTTCAAATCCTCCGGCACCGGTATAACCTGTCGCCGAAATATTAACATCACAGATTCCTGCGAAATCACCAATAACAAACGTATAAAACTTTATTTCAGACAGGTTAATATCTGTTAACTTTTGCAATACATCAGTTGCTTTTGGCCCCTGAACAGCCAACTGACATACATCATCAGAAATATTCTTAATTGTAGCTCCAACATTATTTTGTGATTTTATCCAATTCCAATCCTTTACAATATTTGAAGCATTTACAACCAGCATATATTTCTCAGGTTGCACACAATAAACAAGGAGGTCATCCACTATTCCTCCTCTTCCATTTGGGAAACAGGTATATTGAGCTTGTCCTGGCGAAAGAATTCGTGGATCATTTGAAG
>JABMQB010000104.1 GCA_013203525.1 Mariniphaga sp. | reverse complement strand
GTTTTTAATCCAGAAAAGATTTTAAAGTATTATGTAACTTATTGATAATGTGATTGGATAAATTAGACTATTTTTCCTGGATTTCAACCAGAAACAAATAATTGAATTTAATTAGAATCGAAATATTTTAAAAAATCCATAAGTAATTCTCCAGCATTTGAAAGGGTTTTTGCTAGTTTATCGTTAACTAAAATAACATCGAAACGGTTTGCAAAGCTAAGTTCAAATTCAGCTTTTTTTATCCGCATTTTGATTTTATCTTCAGTTTCTGTTGAACGATTTATTAAACGTGTTTTTAATTCATTTACCGAAGGCGGCTCTACAAATACAGCTAATGCATCAGAACCATAATACTTTTTTATATTCAATCCACCGGCAACATCAACATCAAAAATTACATGGTTGCCTTTGGCTCTGATTCGTTCAACTTCACTAATTAATGTTCCATAAAATATCCCTGAATAAACCTCTTCCCATTCCAGAAATTCATTATTTTGAATTTTTTCCCTGAATTTTTTTTCTGGAAGAAAATAGTAATCTTTCGCATCGGTTTCATTTGTACGAGGTTTACGGCTGGTTGCCGAGATTGAAAATTCAAGCCCTAAATTTAATGATAACAAATGTTTTACAACGGTAGTTTTTCCCGCACCGGATGGCGCTGAAAATATTATCAGTTTCCCTTTTTGATTTTTGATTTTTGTACTATGAGCCATGAGCTTTTAACTTACGACTAATTATATAATATTAAAGAACATTCAGAACCTGTTCTTTTACTCGTTCAAGGTTGTCTTTCATTTCAACCACTAAACGTTGAATACTGCTATCATTTGCTTTTGAACCGATTGTATTTATTTCCCTCCCAATTTCCTGTGATATAAATCCAAGTTTTTTGCCCGATGAACCAGGATTTTCAAGCACTTCATTGAAAAAAAGGAGATGGTTTGTCAACCTCACTTTTTCTTCATTAATATCGAGTTTTTCAAGATAGAAAATCAATTCTTGTTCAAACCTGTTTTGGTCTACACTTCCATTTATTTTGAGTGATTCAAGGCTTTCTGTAATTCTTGCCCTTATAGATTCTATCCTTTGTCCTTCAAAGGGTTCAATTTCTGATAATAATTTTTTAATCGATTCAATATTATTATTTAAATCCACTTTCATGGCTTTTCCTTCCTGAAGCCTGAATTGGTTAATATCATTAATAGCTTTTTGAATATTTTCAAAAATTACTTTCCATTCATTCTCATCCAGCGATTTGTACTCTGTTTTAACAGTATCGGGTAATCGCATGGCAATTTCCAGGGTCGATTCATTGACTGGCAATTTTAATGAATTGCTTATTTCATTCAGATGATTGAAATAACTTTTTAGAATGGGTTCATTTATTTTTGAATTGGATTCTTCACCGAGATTCTCCATGTAGATATTAAAATCAACTTTGCCACGTACCAGTTTTTCTGAGAGTTCTTTCCGAATTTGAATATCCTTTTCCCTGTATAAAGCTGGGATGCGCGTATTAATATCAAGTTGTTTACTATTCAGTGCCTTAATTTCCAGAGTAAATTTTTTATTGCCAAATTCAAATTCGGCTTTACCGTACCCTGTCATTGATTTTATCATATCCAATATATTTTTCGCTAAAATACAATTAAAAGTTATGCAATCACACCAGAGCCGATTAATTCTTTACCATCGTACCATGCAGCAAATTGCCCGGAAGTTATGCCTCTTTGTTCATTTTTAAAAAGTATATATGCTCCGTCTTCATTTATGTGAATAGTTCCTTTTTCCAGCGGTTGACGATAACGGATTCTTATATCATATTCGAGTTTATCTCCAACATTCATTTGTAAATCTTCACGTAACCAATGAATCTCATTTTTGGAAATAAAAAGTCCTGGTCTAAATAATCCCGGATGGTTTTTCCCCTCGCCCACATAAATTATATTTCGGCTAACATCGGTTCCTAAAACAAATAAAGGTTCTTTATATCCTCCAATATTTAATCCTTTTCGTTGCCCGATGGTATAAAAATGTGCTCCCTGGTGTTCACCTACAATTTTACCATTCCACGGTTTATATGGAAACGGGAAACAAAGTTTTGGATAGTTTTTTTCAATATTTTCAACCTGTTTTTTCTTGGCCATAAAATCGGCAGGAATTTCAATAATATTGCCTGTGATAGGTTGAAGTTGTTGTTGCAAAAAGGTGGGCAAGTCCACTTTCCCAACAAAACAAATTCCCTGAGAATCTTTTCGTTCGGCTGTAGGCAGGCTTTGTTCCCTGGCAATTTTTCGAACATCGGGTTTTAACAGATGCCCAATTGGGAACATAGCTTTGGATAGTTGATCCTGATTTAGCTGGCACAGGAAATAACTCTGGTCCTTATTTGGATCTTCTCCGGCAAGTAATTGATGGATAACCTTCCCATTTTTTATAATTTCTGCTTTTTGGCAATAATGGCCGGTAGCAACAAAGTCGGCATTAAATTTTAAAGCTTCTTTCAGAAATGCATCAAATTTTATTTCGCGGTTGCATAAAACATCGGGATTTGGTGTTCGCCCTGCCTTGTATTCTGAAAACATATAATCGACCACCCTTTTTTTGTAGTCTTTGCTCAGGTCAACAATATGAAATGGTATATCCAGTTTTTTGGCAACCATTTTAGCAATCAAAGCATCTTCTTCCCACGTACATGCACTGGTAACGGCCCCTATGCGTTCGTGCCAGTTTACCATAAACAAAGCAATCAGATCGTAGCTTTGTTGTTTTAACAGATAAGCTGCTACGCTGGAATCAACCCCTCCTGAAAGTCCGATAACTACCCGTTTCATTTTCACTAAAATTGTGAGACAAAAGTAGGAAGAAAAGATAAGAGTTGAAAGGTTAAAATTATTAGCTCAAATGTTCCGGTTCGTTTAAAATTATATCTTTGAATAATGGTAATGATAATAAGAATATATTGCCTTAAAATCTGATAAATCATTAATCTAAAGTTATGAAACGAATGAATTTAATTTTAAGAAATATTGTACTCTTTTCTTTGTTATTCTCTTCAACCTCTTTTTCGCAGGAATTACCTTCTTTAAAAGATCGGAAAGTTATGGTTGTTTATGGCGGATGGCCGGATCATGAACCCAAACAGTGTGTCGATGTATTGCTTCCCTGGCTTGAAGCTGAAGGTGCCAAAGTTGATGTGTATGATAACCTCGAAAAATATGCAGACAAAGATTATATGAGTCAGGTCGATTTAATTATCCAAACCTTTACTATGTCGAATATAACCCGGCAGCAGGAAAGCGGATTACTTGAAGCAATAAAAAACGGAGCAGGTATAGCCGGTTGGCATGGTGGTATAGGCGATGCTTTTCGTCAAAACACAGAATTCCAGTTTATGGTAGGTGGGCAATGGGTGGCCCATCCGGGTGGTGTTATCGATTATGAAGTAAATATTACAAATAAGAAAGACGCAGTTACGAAAGGGCTTTCCGATTTTAAAATGCACAGCGAACAATACTATATGCATGTCGACCCGAATGTAAAAGTTATGGCAACCACCACTTTTAGTGGTGACCATGCCGATTGGATTGATGAGTGTGTAATGCCTGTTGTATGGAAAAAAACCTATGGAAAGGGAAGGGTATTTTATTC
Organism: Mariniphaga sp.; assembly: GCA_013203525.1. Lineage (GTDB taxonomy): Bacteria > Bacteroidota > Bacteroidia > Bacteroidales > Prolixibacteraceae > JABMQB01. The sequence continues at coordinate 9,113 of JABMQB010000104.1, read as the reverse complement.
TTCACTAGTCCATGTAGCTTCCGATTTTGAAGTACACGAAGCATTGGAAATTTTAAAAAGGGGAATTCGCTGGAGTAGCGCTAGTAAGTACGAGCCAAAGGAAAAATGGGTGGAGCCTGTTTATTAATTATTGGGTATTTCCTATTGGAACTGTAAATCCTAACCAGGGAATTGCAATTAATCCACCAGTTTCGGTTGGTATTACTAATCCAAAGTCAAGGGCGGCTTTTTTGATTATCCAGCGTCCTCCAGCCATTAACACCAAAGTACCATCTATGTAGTAGTTTTCTGTTATAAAATATCCTCTGCTTCCTGTTCGAAACATAGCGTTAAAATTTATCATCGGGGAGGATGCCCATGATCCGGCTGCAAATCCATATCCTAATCCAATTGTTGCATTATTATCTCGTGTACCAAATGTCGATAACCCATATAAAATCCCGAAGCTGGATTCAGTTTCTACCAATATAGTTCCAAGCAGTGCACCCACTCCAAGATTTAATTTTTCTTGTACCGGGATAGAAAATTTTGGAGTAACAAAAACAGGAGTAGGGCTACCGTCAAATAAAAACAGCGGTATAATTCCACCACCGATAGAAAAGTTTTCTGAAATGCCAATGGCAAACTGATTCCAGAGTACCCATATATTCTGATAATACCCTTCACCGGGTTTTAGCCCAAAACCATTTGGCGACCAGAAATAACGGGTGGCCTGTGGATTTTCAAACCAGTATTTTCCTTCTTTAAATTGGGCCTTTTTTATTTCTTCACGACCACTAATATTATTTTTTGAAATGGAAAGTTCACCTAAGTTTTGCGTTAGAATATCAAGCTTTAAAGAATCTTCTCCAATAACTTCTCCAATATATTCATTACCATCATTAGTCATAATTCTTACTTGTACTTTATCCTTTTCCTGGGCGATTAGATATTGTGAGCAAAACAATACAATAACTGCTAATAAAATAAATTGAAAAGTTTTCATATCGATTTTTCTTAAAAGTTACGAATTAAAAGTTTAAAAATCAATGATTTATTTTTTGATAATTTTCTAAATGAATGATTTTTTACTTCCATATATTTCCCATCCATTATAAAATTGAATTCAGAATTGATAACTGAATTTCCTCTACTAAAACCAATACCCGTTCCTTCCTATTATCCTTCAAGTGTTTTAATAATTCCCATGAAATATTTTGAGAAACTGCTGAAAACGATATAACGACAAATGAACAGAAAGTAATAATCAACGTTTTCATATACGATAATTAGTTCTTATTATACTTGTGATCTCCTCTCGATTTACCTCCTTTGCCATCCCTGTACTTTTTTCCTTTTCCTTGCCCTTTTCCCTTGCCCTTGTTTCTTGAGTATGATCTTCTATTGTCAGAAACTTTCCATTCGGGGCTTTCGCCTATGTCAGCAGGTACTTTTAATTTAAGGACTTCTTTTTCAATTAGTTGTTCAATTCGGTGAAACCGAAACATATCGTCTTCATTAATAAAAGTCAGGGCAACTCCTGTAGCATCGGCTCGAGCTGTGCGGCCCACACGGTGGACATAATCCTCGGCATCCTGAGGAACATCAAAATTGATAATCAGGTTTATCTCCTTAATATCGATTCCCCGGCTTAAAACATCAGTTGCAACAAGTACCCTTGTTTTTCGTGATTTAAAATTCAGAAGCACTTCTTCACGTTTTGATTGTTCAAGGTCTGAAGAAATTCCTTTTACCACGTATTTTTTATTTTTTAAAGTTTTTTCAATTTCCGACACCTTTTTTTTCGTCGAACAAAAAATAAGGATACTTTGATATTCAGGTTTATCAGCGATTAAATGGTTTATCAGTTTTACTTTTTGCGCATCGTATACCAGATAGGCAGCTTGCAAAACACCTTCAGCAGGTTTCGACATTGCTATATTTATCTCTTTCGGATCTTTCAGAATCTTTTTTGTAAGTTCCCTTATTTTTGGGGCCATAGTGGCGCTAAACATAAGACTCTGCCTGTTTTTAGGTAAATATGAAATGATCTTAAGGATATCGTCATGAAAACCAATATCGAGCATTCGGTCTGCTTCATCCAAAATAAGATGTTCAACTTTATCAAATTTTACATATCCCATATTAAGGTGTGAGATAAGTTTCCCCGGAGTGGCAACCACGATGTCAGCACCCTTAGTTAAGGCATTTTTTTGCTGGCCCCAGTCGTCACCATCACCGCCTCCATAAATTGGAATTGAGGTAATTTCAAGTGTATACGACAGACCCTGTACTTGTTGGTCTATCTGAATAGCAAGTTCTCTGGTAGGAACAATAATTAGAACACTTGTTTCATGCTTTTCACGATGCTGCATAAATTCGAGTACGGGAAGTAAAAATGCTGCAGTTTTACCGGTGCCAGTTTGTGCACAGGCTATCAGGTCTTCACCATGCAAAATAGCAGGAATAGCTTGTTCCTGAATTGGAGTCGCTTTTTCAAATCCCATATAATCAATGGCATCCAGTAAATCGTCGCTTAAATCAAATTCGTCAAACGTCATATAAATTAATTAAATAACATGTTGCGCGGAGATCAAATTTTTATTCCGGTTTCTATTTGGCAATTAGAACATTCTGAGCCATTTAAAAGTTCGCTTGCTTCAATGGAATACCGTTTTCTTTGAATTAATACTTTTCCACAACCCTGGCAATAGGTATCAGATCTTTTTTGATCGGAAACATTCCCTAAAAAAACATAATTGAGGAAATCGCTTGCAATATCATAAAAATTTTCGAGTGTTGAAACAGGTGTTGGCGGATTTGATAATTTATAAGAAGGAAAGTACCTTGATATATGCAGTGGTGTGTTTTTCCCTAATTCTTTTGAAATCCATGTAACCATATTTTGGAATTCTTCCGGATTATCATTAAGCCCGGTTATTGCCAGAAAAGTAATTTCAAGGTGTTTGCCCGAATTTGCAATGGTTTTTAATGTTTCAAGAACTGGCGCAAGCTTACCTTTTGTTTGTTTACGGTAGAAAAAATCATTAAATGATTTCAGGTCAATATTAAAAGCATCAATATAAGGAAGAATTTCTTTGAGTGGTTTCTGATTAATAAATCCATTACTAACAACTACATTCTTCAATTTGTTTGAGTGAGCTAATTCAGCACATTCGAGCATAAATTCGTAAAAAATAGTTGGTTCATTGTATGTATACGCAATACCGATATTATTGCTTTTTTGGGCGTTTTCAATTAATTCTGTTGGAGTAATATTTATTAATTCCCTGGATGTTTCATAAGTACATTGTGAAATTGAATAATTCTGGCAAAATGAACATTGAAAGTTACATCCAATCCCACCAATTGATAATATTTTATTGCCGGGGTAGAAATGGTACAATGGTTTTTTTTCAATTGGGTCGGAATGGATTGCAGAAACCTGATTATATATTGATATATATAAAATACCTTGTTTATTTATTCTAGTATGGCAGATTCCTGATTTACCCTCTTGAATAAGGCAATTGTGTGGACAGAGTAGGCATTTTACACTACTTTGTTTTTTCTTTTCATAAAAGAGTGCCTCCCTCATTAAAATCTGACTTTTTTCAAAATTACAAAAAGGGGAGTTAAATATCTTTCAAACAGAGAATAATTTACTTACTGAATTTAGAGTCTGATTAATTGTTAAAATGGTAAAGAAAAGTTATTAATGTTTCGTAAGCTGGTTTTTTTTCTCCTTCGATATCAACAATAATTTTCATTTGAGCTCTGGTAATACCCCGCAGGTTTTTAATATCGTTTAACCAAACTCTTGCTCTGATGGCACTGCCAGCTACTACCGCTTGTTTGAATTTTAAATTATCGATACTATAGTTTACCAGCATTTTGTAATTGCGTACTTCAACTATTGCATTCCAGAAATAAGCAAGGAGTGAAAGAGTTAAATAACCATGGGCAATAGTATTTTTAAACGGCGATTCTTTTTTTGCTCTTTCCGGATCAACATGAATCCATTGATAATCGAGAGTGGCATCAGCAAATTTGTCAATTTGCTCCTGAGTTATTGTAAGGTAGTCTGATACACCAATTTCTTTTCCTAAAAACTTTTCAAATTGTTCGTGACTTTCAATTACAACTGTTTTCATTTTTGATCGGTTAAATTTGCTTGGGTGCCAAATTAAAAAATAAATCTAAATTCAAAGTCTGATAGCGGGTTTTAAAAGAATATGTAAAGAAAATTTCACTATTAAAGCGATTTCTTTTTTTATGATTCGAACAAATCAGGCTAAGGTTTTACTGAAATATGATTTTTGAATTGTGTTTGTTATTTGATTTGGTTAAATACATCTAGTGCTGCTGGAAAGGGTTGGAGTGCCCTTTCAAATATACCCAAAGAATAGGCGATTGTTAAACCGTAATTTGTAAGCGGAATTCCAGCATCTTTTGCTTTCATAATCCGGGTAAGCATTTCCCGCCTGTTCCACATACAAGCCCCGCAATGGATTATTAATTTATATTCTGAAATATTGTTTGGGAAATCATGGCCGCGGTAATGAGTAAATTCCAGTTTTCCACCAACATATTGAGTCAGCCATCGGGGAATTTTTACTGTTCCAATATCTTCACCAATGGGGTGGTGCGAACACGCTTCAGCAATCATAATTTTATCACCTGTTTTTAAATGGTCGATAGCCATTGTTCCTTTAACCATTTCGGGCAAATTTCCCTGAAACCGGGCAAACAGAATAGAGAATGAAGTTAATGGAATCTCTGGAGGTGTATCGGCAGCTACTTTTAAGAATGCCTGCGAATCGGTTACAATCAGTTTGGGTGGTTTGTTTAATCTTGATAAAGCCTCACGTAATTCCCTTTCTTTTACAACCATACAAAACGAATCGTTGTCAAGCAAATCGCGAATGCTTTGAACCTGTGGCAATATAAGCCTTCCTTTTGGAGCTTCCTTGTCGATTGGAACAACTAATATAGCAGCTTCGCCCGGACCAACAAGGTCGGCTAAAATACTGGGTCGGTTTATTAAATCGGCTGGTACAGAATTTAAAAGCAATTGCCGGAATTCCAGAATACCTTCTCTTTTATCGGCTCTGGTACTGGTATATTTTATATTTTGACTATCAAGTTTCGAACTAATATCGGTTTTTTGCGCAAATAGGTCTGATTTATTAAAAACAATAACAAAAGGTATTTCACGCGAATTAAATTCAGCCAGAATTTCTTCTTCAAAATCTCCCCAGGAATCAAAATTTGTAACCAGTACTCCAAGGTCGGTGCGGTCGAAAACTGCTCTTGTTTTTACAATCCTTTTATTACCTAATACACCAATATCATCTATTCCCGCAGTATCAATAAATAGCACAGGACCCAAGGGTAATAATTCCATTGGCTTTTCAACCGGATCGGTTGTAGTTCCAGCAATATCAGAAACAATTGAAACTTCCTGGTTGGTTAAAGCATTTAACAAACTCGATTTTCCGGTGTTTCTTCTGCCAAAAATACCTATATGTATACGAAATGATTTTGGTGTTTTCATTGCTCAATATTAAGCATCGAAAAGTACAAATAAGTTTGTGAATCAACAATGATAAAAAAAGAAGGGTATCTATGTTTAACAGATACCCTTCTTTTTTTAAATAATACAATGGTTTATTTTTTATCTTCTTTTTTCTTTGCTACTCCACAGCAACCTTTTTCTGCTGCTTCACAACTTTTTACTGCAGCTTCGCTACAAGGCTTTTCTGTTTTAACTGTTTTTTTAGCAACCTTTTTTGTGCTTTCTTTCTCCTTTTTGTCTTTCTTCTCAGGAGTTACAGAGTTGTCATCAGCGTCAGCAACAACAGTTACTTTTGATTTTTCAACCTCGACAATTTTTGTGCTTGCATTTGAAATTGTTACTCCATAAGCTACAACAAGAGCCAATACCAATAATAGTTTCTTCATGGTTTTTTTATTTAAATATTAAATTTTCACTACAAATATATCTTTTTTTATTTATTTATTTACCATACAAATTGTTAATACGATGTTAAAAATGAGTAATATGGGCATTTTAATAATTATTTTTGAACCGAAATAAGCATATAATGTTTATACGAATAGAGAAAATATGCTAAATGATAAATGCACTTCGTAAATATATTGTAGGATTTACCCTTGTACTAATTTTTACTTTACTTTTTATACAGGTTAGGTGGATCATACATTCTATCCAGTTTCAGGAAAAAGTTTTTCAAAAGACTGTCACCCTTGCTTTAAATCAAACAATTTCAAATCTAACAACTGATACAAAGATTTGTAGCGTAATGAAGGAATGTATTTCGAAGGATTCATTAGCACTTGAAAAACAATTGACCTCAGCAGGAGTTTGGGAGCAAATTCATGAGGCAATTGATAGTGAACTTGCAACTTATGATATTAATCTGGAGTACGATGTATATATCGTTAAAAAAGGCGAGGATTCATTAAAAACAAGAGAAAAGGAAATTAGAAAAGGTATTTATTATTCTCAATGTTTAAAAGATATTGTTCAAACCAGCGATTATGAATTAGTTGTGAGGTTTCCAAGCCGGACTGATTTCTTCCTTGAGAAAACAGGGCTTTTATTTATCTCTTCTGTTATTCTTATTATGCTTATTATAATATCGATTGTTTTTATTCTTAGTTTATATCAACGTGAATTAAAGCTTACCGAAAATACTAAGGAGTTAATTAATAATATAAGCCATGAATTTAAAACTCCGATTTCATCGATTTCACTTGCTTCAAATCTGATCAAGAAAAAAAGATATGACAGCGATGAAAAGTTACAGGATTATGCGGGGCTTATATATAAGGAAAATAAAAAGCTTCAAAGGATGGTGGAAAGCCTGTTACATCTTGCTGCTATTGAACACGATGAATTTGAGTATAATAAAGAAAACCTGGATGTTAACGCAATAATTGAGGAAGCTATTACAACCATGGAAATATTTTTATGGGAAACAGGAGGAGCAGTTAATACTCAATTAAGCGCTTTAAATACGAATATTTTTGCTGATAAATTACACGTTCTAAATGCTATAATAAACATATTATCAAATGCTATTAAATATTCTTCAAATAGCCCTGAAATTGAAATAAGGACAAAAAACGACGGGGAGAATATTGTTATTGACATTGAAGATAAAGGAATGGGAATTCCATCAAAATATTTGAAATTTATTTTTCAGAAATATTACCGGGTGCCAACCGGCGATGTTCATGATATTAAAGGATTTGGAATTGGCCTCTCGTATGTTAAAAAAGTTATGGAAGCACACAACGGTGAAGTCCACGCTGAAAGTGTATACGAAAAAGGAAGTATTTTCACTTTGATTTTCCCCTTAAACAATGGTAGATAAGAGATTAAATGTTTTATTGGTCGAAGATGACCTAAACCTTGGATTTTTAACCGCAGAATTTCTTGAAAACCAGGGCATGCAAGTTAAGCTATTTCGGGATGGTGAATCGGGATTAGCAGGATTTAAAAATGGTAATTTTAATTTTTGCCTTTTAGATATTATGCTTCCGAAACTGGATGGATTTAGCCTTGCTAAAAAAATCAGAGCTCTAAAACCTGAGGTACCAGTTATTTTTCTTACAGCAAAAGCATTAAAAGAAGATAAGTTAAAGGGATATAATATTGGAGCCGACGATTATGTAACCAAACCTTTTGATGAGGATGAACTGCTTTGTAAAATAAAAGCTATATCGAATAGAATTGATTTTAACCAGCAGGGAAGTGAGTCTGTTTTTCAGGTTGGAAAATATAGTTTTGATTTTGCAAACCAGGCGCTTGAAGCAGAAGGTAAAGTAAAAAGGCTAACCAGCAGAGAGGCTGATGTTTTACGGGTATTGTGCCTGTCAAAAAATAACATTGTAAAACGCGAAAAAATTCTGATTTCTATTTGGGGTGAGAATGATTATTTCTATGGAAGGAGCCTTGATGTTTTTATCTCAAAACTCAGGAAGTATTTTTCAGATGATCAAAGTATCAAAATTGAAAATGTTCCAACGGTTGGTTTTTTACTTACTTGTTCCAATTAAAAAAAGGTACCCGCCTTTTGACAGATACCTTTTTTATTATTTATCGAAATAACCTTATTTCTTTTCAGTTGTAGCTTCAGCAGTTGTTGTTTTTTCGCCTCCACATGCTGCCCCTGTGCTTGCAGTTTTTTCACCACCACATGCTTTACCTTCAGCACTTGCACTTTTTTCTGCACCGGCACAACCTTCAGATTTAGCTTTAGTTTTAGCTTTTGCCTCTTCTTTTTCAAAAGAAGCATTATCGTCAACTACATTTGAAAATACTGCATCAGGTACATCAACTACTTTTGCACTTACTGAGGAAGTTAAAACTCCTACTGCAAAAACCACTGCTAATAATAAAACTAATTTTTTCATTGTATCTAATTTTTAATTGTTATTAAATAATTTCTTTTTATTTAGATTCAATATTAATTAGATGCATTGATAATTCCAAATAATATTAAGAGATTTTTTAATCTTTTATTCGAAATAATATTTAAGTTTTTGAATTGTAGTGGGATAGGGGCTTGTTAATATGATGTTAAGAGAAATCAAATTAACTACCTAACCGGCAAACTGCTTCTGGAGTAATTAGCAATTTAAATTCAATTTCAGTTAAATACCCTGATTTAATAGCAGCTGTTTTAACAGTAAGGTTTTCTTTCTGAACTAATTCGATAATTTTTTCAGCTTTGCTGTATCCGATTTTAGGAATCAGTGCAGTTACAGTTGCTGTAGAATTTTCGACATTTTTTTTACAATGTTCTTCATTTGCAGTAATTCCTATTATGCAATGGTCTTTGAGTATTGTTACAGCGTTTATCATTAGTGTAAGGCTTTCAAGTAGTGAGTGTGCAATTAATGGCATAAACTGGTTTAGTTCAAGGTTCCCTAAACTGCAGGCTTGAGTAATTGACTGGTCGTGCCCCATTATAAGTATAGCTGCCTGTGCTACAGCTTCAGGTATTACAGGATTTACTTTTCCTGGCATAATAGATGAACCGGCCTGTTTTTGAGGCAAATTAATTTCCCCTAATCCAGCATTGGGTCCACTCGAAAGTAAT
>JABMQB010000103.1 GCA_013203525.1 Mariniphaga sp. | reverse complement strand
GCTGTACCCCTGATGTTTGTTCCCCTGAATACTTGCGTTAATTTATTTTTAAATTTGTCTTTTCTTCCTTTGTATTGAACTTCAATATTCAATTTGTTTTCAGTTTGGTTTATCCGATCAACTTCTTGTTTTAAAATTTTGAACTTGTTATGCCACAGGCTATTTAATTCCGTGAGTTTATCAGACAGTATTTTCTTTAACTCTTTTCTTTTGTGCTCAGATTTTTCAATTTCCTCTATTTTAAATTTTGATGTTTGAAGCAACCTATTTAATTTCAAAAAGTTATCAGGGTTTAATGTCGGTAAATCTATTTCTCTTTTAATTCTGGCAAATTCTTCTTTCAGGTTTTCTTTTTTACTTTCCAGTTTATTTAAAACCTGATTAAAATTACTGAAATGAGTTTGGGATAAAGTCTGAATGCTTATCAGTTTGTCAAATTCAGTTTTTATCTGCATAAAAGCTGATTTTGCTTCAATAAATATATTATTGTTTATTTCTGAATCTGGGAACTCTTGTTTAAAGAAATAATTATAATTTTCAATTAAATCAGATAAATCAGACAAATATTGATCTGACGTATTTTTAAACTCATTTAGTTTGGTAATATCTGAATCAAATAGGGTTTGTTGTTTTAACTTTTCTTCAACACCTTTATCTTTATACAATTTAAGTTGGTGTTCAGCATTCTTAATCGCCTGTTCGGTATCTGCTTTTAATTCTTCTAAATTCTTTAGCTTTTTAATTTCTGTAATCAAACTCAAAATCTCAGATTTCTTATCTGATATTTTAGATCTGACCATATCAAGGCTTGCACCTATTAATTTGTGAATCAGGTCAGTTTCAAAATCTATGTCTTTATTTGATAGGTCTTTTTGCCCGAAATATACAGGTTGTTTAAAAATTGCATTTATGGAAACATCTTGTCTGTTCCCGTTTATATCATAAATATCTGCCAGTTGATCAAATATTTTTTCAATTCGGTATTCGTCTTTGTGTTCGTTAACAATTTTAACAACAATTTTCCCTCCGCTTTTTAGGACATATAGTATTAAGTTATCCTTATATTCCTTATCAATCGTTTTTGTGCCAAGTGGGATACTTAATGTATATCTCATTATCTCCAAAATTGACGATTTGCCACTTCCACGAATACCAATAATGTTGTTTAATTCGGGTGAAAAATCAATCTTCTTTCCATCCAGCAAACCTCCTTCGAAAGCAATAGATTTGATATATGAGTTTTTTGTTTGTGGTTTTTTTTTAGCAACTATTCTATTTTTGAAATCGGTAAGAGAGTATTTTAAAGCTCCAAAGTTGAAAGCTCCAATTTTTGAGTACGTGGTGCGCCCATTTCCGATAGCTTCTATCCCATCATGCGCATTATCTGAGCCTTCAACACATGCAAGTTTTCGATTTGCTAATGAACAAAGTTGATTGTAATTTTCAAGCTTACCACTTTTTTGAACCGCCAACACCTTCTCAAAGCCTTCACTTTGAATAAATGCATCTAATGTTCTACCTTTTAAAACATCAAACAAGCCACTACGATCATCAACATGTGCAAGAATAATGAAATAATCATGACCTATTTCGTCTAAAGCTTCAACAGTTTGGTTTAAATCAAATTTTGAATTTGGATAACTTGGTGTGGTCGGATTGCTGATTCCATAAAAAGCATTTGAAAGAAACTCATTAATATTATCGGTTACACCCTGATACCATTTTTTATTAAATACGATTAAAATATGTATCCCCTCTTTTAACGAGAATTCAACACCGGGAAATAAACAGATATTTTCTTTTTTTGCTTTTTTCTTTAATGAAACAAATTCCTCTTTGTCAAATTTATTATGATTGGTAATCACACCAATACTAATTTCTTGTTTTTTTAATTGTTCAATATACTGTCGTGCAAAATCATTTTCCTCATCGGAGAATTTAAATTCTTTATCGGCTTTTGTATGTAGATGAAAGTCGGCTCTTAACCATGTTGAACCATTTTTAAAAATATTAATTGTATTTTCCATTTTTATCCCTCACACTACCTTAAACTCAATCCCTGCATCTTTCATCTGCAAGGATGTATTGGTTTTTAACTGATCATTTTCCTCGAAAAGTTTGTCAAGAGTAATCACTTTAAGCGGTTTTACTTTAATGATATTCTTTAAAATATCTTCATTTATTTTTGATAATGCAATTACCAATTCAGTACGAGTTAAGTGTTGTTTCTTTGTTTTCTCCAATTTGCTCTGCAGTGCGGAGCGAATTGAAAAGCAATTGTAAAATTGCCGCATATTCCTTAAACTTTGTTCGGAAAATCCTTTTCCAAAATCTTTAGTCAATTTTAAGGATAATTCTTTTATCAAATATGAACCATACTCCGCTTTTTCTTTCCCCTTCTGCTCTTCTTCCACAATTATCTTTCCGATATTCCAATAGGCCAGCACCATTACAAAATTAACAGTTCGATAAACCTTGGAACGGGCATTATCCAGAATACTTCGGATGGTTGAATATGTTTTAT